>JAAHGR010000689.1 GCA_010672425.1 Symploca sp. SIO2E6 | reverse complement strand
CCACAAGGAATTGCCCTGGCTGAAGGCGTAGGAGTCAAGCCGTTCCTGGTAAGCCAACGACTTAACCTATTCACGATTGGAGCCGCTGGAGGGCAGTGGGCTAGCAGTCCCAATCTACTTAAGGAATCGCTTGAAAAAGCATTCGGAGAAACTGGGGTGCCAGAGGTAAGGATTTTTCCAGATGCTGGGGATATTCTCAATAAGTCGGTGATGAACCGATGGGAACGAGTTATTTCTTTGTTAGAGGAGTGGGGTTGGTCGCTTCAAGTTGGTTGGTGGAACCAGCGCAATAAATCAGACCCAGATATTGATGAGCTGACTGACTACACAAAAGTAGAGTATATCAGCCCAAGAGAATTTCTCGCTCTGACATCACCAAAGGCTTTGCCAGATAAGAAAAGCACCGCCGCATGGAGGAATTGGATAGCATCTCGCCAGTTCACCCCGACTCACAGCATCAATCAGCGATTTTTTGACTTCCCAGTAAACATTCCCCTCAGTGATGCCATCATTGCCGGTCGGGATGGGCTAGGTGGCGGCAAGACATCAGCGCTTATTCGCTTCCTTGCAAGGTTGGGCTTGGGTAGCAGGCTAATAGGCTACCGGAATACCTTGCTACATCAGACAATAGCGAGGTTTCAGCAGGACGCTGGAATCCCTTATTACCACCTGCGAGATGATGACAGTTTTCTTTTCTTGAAAGACAAGGATAGTCACATCGCATTTTGTTTGGATAGCATCACCCATTCACAATCACACTGGTTTCAAAATACAGTACTCATTATGGATGAAACCGTAAGCATCCTACTGCATGGTGTCAGTGCGGGGACAATAGGCGATCGCCAAAGTGAGTGCTTGGCTTTACTTAGGGAAGCCCTCAGAGAATGTGAATTAGTCATCTGTTTAGATGGAAACCTAAGAGACATTGATATCGATTTAATCCAGAAGTTATCAGGAGGAAAGCAGGTTGTTAAAGTCTTGAATAACTACAAACGTGAAGGTCATCAAATCACGTTTGTCAATGGGGTAGACCCTGATGGAGAATTGAAGAAAGGCAATCGCTCTCCCTTAGTAAAAGCTATGCTTTCTCCCAACTGCAAACCTTGGGTTTGTTGTGACTCGAAAGACAGAGCGCTGGCTTACGCTTTAATGCTCAAACAGACAGGGAAAAAAGGGTTTGTCCTTTGTCACGACACAAAGAAAGAGCCTTGGGCTAAAGAATTTTTGTTCGACCCAACGGCATTTATACAGAGATATAAGCCAGATTACATGTTTCTTTCTCCCTCCGGTGAATCAGGGTTAGATTGTCACGGCAATGGGCATTTTACCCACAAGTTCAGTTTCTTTAGTGGAGTTGTGGCAACTAATACCCAAAACCAGATGATGTTCCGACTGCGAGACAAAATACCACACTATGTTTTCTGTTCAGAAGTGGGAATGGTTCCCGACAGGAATACTCCTAGAACCTACTCAGCGAAACAATTCGAGCAAGCCTGCAATGAATTCGTTCAGCAATCAGCCGACTTAGTTCTTAAACCAGGTAAGGATTTTGTACAGGGCATTACGCAGTCTATGTTGAGCAAAGCTGACCTTGATTACTGGCAGTACTCCTCATATCTTGGGTCATTAGACAACTTTGAAATAGACAATCTTCGAGAGTGTCTAATCTATTCATTACAAGAGTCAGGGCATCGGGTAGAAGAAGTCGAGTGGGAGATTTGCCCCCAGACTGGAGAATGGGAAAAAGAGGCTTTTGATACCATTAAAGTCACAGAAGTCAAAGAGATATTCGCAGCCAAGGATATACCATTTGATGAGGCACAAAAGCTCAAGCGTAAGGATGGAACCAAGGAAGAAAGAAGGCAGGTACAAAAGGCATTCTTTGTTAAGAGGTTGCCAGAGATAAACCAGTGGGATGGATGGGATAAGGATGTAGCTCAAGATGAAGAGGGATTCCCTACCTTTGTCTCTGGAGAAAGGGATAACTCCCTCAAAGGTGGAGAGCTATTGCTTTACCTCAACAAAACCAACAGGAATTACATATCAGCACTAGAGAGGTTCTGGTTGTTGCAAAACTTTGATGTAGCCTACAAGAGGCATGAGAAGCAATGGTTCACTTTCTCCAACAAGGATGAATTGAGCAAGATAGAAGCCAAAAAAAGAGGCACTTCTTTTAACACGATTTGGGCATTGAAAGAACTCAATCTACTTCAATTCATGGAAGGTGAATGGTGTGCTGACTCACCTGAGATTATCTCCCTAGAGGAAAGGGGGCATGGTTTAGATATCTCAATGGCACTTGGTTTTAGTCCAGGGCAAGTGAGGGAGGGGAATCCTCAGAGAATTGATTACCTACACAAGCTTCTGAGACTGATTGGCTGTAGGTTGGATTCTCCAGTCAAAAGAGGGACGCAAAACAGGCAGAACTTTTACCAGGTACTTACCAGCCTGAAAGAGTCCAAGCTATTTGAGAGGTATCAGAAGAAAAAAGAGTTGATTCCAAAATCGCTTTGGTGGGATGATTGGGAATCTCCTCTTAGGAAAGCCTTGACTGAGGCTATCGATAAGAAATTTACTTTATGGGCTGTTGAGAACAAAGAGGAACTGCAATGGAATCCAGAATCTCCACTCAATAGAAGTGAACTTGCTCCCCAGGTGAATGAAGTGTCAGAATGCATTAAGGTTTCGGAGCCTCCAACAGAGCTAGAACTGCTAATCAAGAGCTTGGCTGATTGCCGGGATATTTGCGAGTTCAAGAGTGCGTGCGCGGGGTATACAAGAGAGCAAGTTGAGAATGCCTTCCTCTATCAGGAGATACCCCACAAACAGATGCTTCTTCTCTGGCTAGCATCAATCCAACAAACCCAATCATCCCAGCCAGCGTTCAATCAAGAAGAGTTGGACAGGAATCCCGTTACCCAGGAACAGCTACAAGTGTTGAGGAATCTAGCTTCTGAGTCTCCAGAGAACAAGAGTAAGTTGAAAGAATGGGTATTCTGGGAATTTCTGTTGGTGAAAGTTGAAGAGCTTAAACAATGGCAATATTGGCAGATTATTGATGATTTTGCCTTCGCTGCCTTCTGATTGCTCTACCATTTCTGATTTTTAGAGAGGAGCAAGTAGCTCCCATTAGCTTGCAGCTGTGAAAAGAAACTAAAATCCGTAACAGGTTTTTCCTCCCTTTGAGAGCAAAGTAAAAATAGGGATATGACAGTCGAGTGACACGGCTTTATGCCTTACGTGGTAATCATTCCCTCATTTTGGCATAATAGGTTTGTCACCTTTCTATGTCAGAGCGTGTCGCCAATGTCACCCCACCTAACTCCTGAGCAAAGAGTAGCCATTGAAGGGCTTGCTAGTGGTCATACCGTACAAAAAGCGGCTGAACTTGCTGGGGTCAGCAGCAGAACCCTACTTAGGTGGAAAAAGCTCCCAGCATTCAAAGCTAGCCTTGAGCAGGTTAGGAATTCGATCGCGACTGCAAGTATTGAAGTTATTCAAGAGTCGAAATTATCTGCTCCCTCAAATTTCTCCGAAAGGATTATTGAGCTAGTCGATCAAAGCTTCACTGTTTTAGAAGAAGTTATCAAAAATCCTGATGAAGCTACAAAAAACAGGCTCAAAGCTATCGATACTGTCGGCAACTGGGCGGGTTTGCGATATGCCCAAGAATTAAATCGTGCGATTGAGCTAGTCGAGAAAAGTGGTTTCAAGGTGATAGTTGAAGACGAGGAGGATATCCGCGAGTGGCTCGAATTTCTTGAAGAAAAGAAAAGAATCAGCAAGGGAAAAAAGTGCAGTGCAATCCCCAACAAGCCCCGATCAATGGACAATGAGACAGCACCGAGACAGTAAAGAGTGATGTTTTATAAACCCCTGAAAGTGAAGTATGATGGGAAATGTAGGGTTTTAGGCTTGGCGAGTATTATCAAACTGTTATCAGCTTTTTCTCAAGATTTCATAAAGAACTAATAACTTTTTGTCCCATCCAGTCGCGTGGTGTCTCGTATGTCTCTGAGTGAAAAACAGCTAATCGCCATTGAGAAACTGGTGATGGGTTGCAACCATCAGGAAGCGGCTAATGCTGCTGGTGTGGCGCGTTCTACTATCTATCGGTGGTGTGATCAGGGAGAA
>JAAHGR010000688.1 GCA_010672425.1 Symploca sp. SIO2E6 | reverse complement strand
CCCAATTCCCAATTCCCAATTCCCAATTCCCAATTCCCAATTCCCAATTCCCAATTCCCAATTCCCAATTCCCAATTCCCAATTCCCAATTCCCAATTCCCAATTCCCAATTCCCAATTCTCAATTCAACAATTTAAGTTTTTGCGATCGCCTCAGTTTAGCGATCGCTGACTGTTCGATCTGCCTCACCCGTTCACGACTCAAACCCATTTCCTGACCTACATAATTCAGGGATCTGTAAACTCCATCATTGAGTCCATAGCGGAGAATGAGAACCTTTTGCTGGTTTTGAGTTAGTTCTGAGAGTATTTCCTTAAATTCATCTTGCAGTAATTCCTCTCCTAAGATTTCCTCTGGCGCTGCATTCTGCTTATCTTCTAGTAGTTCTCCTAGTTCTGTACTTTGATCATCTCCAACGTATACATTTAGTGAGCCAGTGTTCGCAGTACGAGCCGCATTCCAAATCTTCTGTACCAATTCTGGCTCTAGTCCCAATCTTCCTGCTATCTCTGTTTGTGTCGGATCTCTACCCAACTCCTGGGACAATTCCCGTCGTGCTCTCTTGATTTGGTTTAGCTTGTCGATGATATGGATTGGCAAGCGAATCGTGCGAGACTGATTACAAAGGCCTCGTGTAATACCCTGCCTAATCCACCAATAAGCATAGGTACTAAACTTATAACCTTTGGTTGGGTCAAACTTTTCTGCAGCCCGTTCTAAACCCAAACTACCCTCCTGAATCATATCCAGTAGTTCCAAGCCACGTCTTTGATACTTCTTGGCTAGAGCCACCACTAGGCGAAGGTTAGAGCGTATCATCTTCTGTTTCGCTAGCTGACCGCGTTTCTGTATCTTTTCTAACTCGGCTGGGTTAAGATCTGCTGGGGGATGCAGCATGGTTTGGATTTGGTGTGCCAGCTCAATTTCTTCCGCTGAAGTTAAGAGCGGGTATTTACCAATACTTTTGAGATAAGTGCGAACGCTATCTTCTGCTTTATCCATTGCACTTTGCCAGTAAATACCACCTCCCATTATAACCTACTGGCGTGGCAAATTTGGTGGTTTAGAGACAAGGGGGATGGGGAGATGGGGGGATGGGGAGATGGGGAGATGGGGAGATAGGAAAAAAATCCACTCATCACTCATCACTCATCACTCATCACTCATCACTCATCACTCATCACTCATCACTCATCACTCATCACTCATTACTCATTACTCATTACTCATTACTCATTACTCCCACCTAATCCTCAATTAATTGCTTCAGCCAGTCTCGACCCAACTGAATTGTGACATGTGAGTTAAGACTACCGGTACTTTCAACCCGCGTTTCTCCAAATCCCAAATCTTTTTGGACGGCAGCTGCACCAGCTTCATCTCCCTGTTGGGCGATGATACGAGTGACTTGCAAAGGTTCCTTCCATTGCTCAGCAACATAAACATGGCGATAGCCTTCCTCTCGCAGTTTACTCACTAAGGTTTGAACTGCTTCTGAATCATCGGTGCTATTTTGAATTGCGATCCTCAGGAAGGTGGGGTCAATCTCATCACTCTCGTCATAGCCTAGGTCAAAATGCTGGGCCATCATCTGCTTGATACGGCGACGGCTTGGTAACCAATAGCTTACCTCTTTCTGTCCAGTACCGTTAAAGTCACCAGGTAAAAGCAACATTTGTACATTCGAGCGTTGGGTCTGAGAGCCAAAACCCATTAAGGCTACTAGTTCTTCTACACTTAAGTTGGTGTCAATGTGGGATTGAATTACCGAGAGAATTTTTGGTAGACGTCCGATGGTCGCAGGATTGAGTGTCTGTTCAATTAGTGCTCTCATCAGGGTTTGCTGTCGCTGTATCCGTCCTACATCACCATATTTGTCATGACGAAAGCGCAGAAACTGTACCGCTTGTTCGCCATTGAGATGCTGTCTACCTTCTTTCAGGTCGATGTAGAGGTGCTGAGTGTCATCCTTGTACTTGAGATCTTTGGGGACATAGACAGTAACGCCTCCTAAGGCATCTACCAGTTTTTCTACACCCTGGACATTTACCCGAATGTAACGATCAACCCCGACACCGTTAAGTAACTCACTCACGGTTTTTGCTGTCAATGCAGGGCCACCGTGGTAATTAGCCGCATTGATTTTCGTAATGCCATGTCCCTCTATATAAGCACGGGTATCGCGAGGAATGGACAGGACTGCTAACTTTTCTTGCTCTGGATCAAAACGCACTAGTAGCATGGTGTCTGAAAGACCCTCAAAGGAGTTAACTAGAGGTTCATATCCGGAATCATCTGGTGCTTCTTGGTCCAAATCAGAAGTAAGAACTTTGGTTCCTACAACTAAGATATTTACCGGTCGAGTCAACTCCGGCAAGCGCAAAGTGCCACGGGAAATGCTTTTACCACCGCCAAAGATGGCTGCTTCCTCAGGACTGAGTTTAGTTTGCAGTAAAGGGGTACTTGAAAGTGATACTGCTAGCAGAGCACCTGCGGTGGCTGACAACATTGCCACACCACCAAAACCCAAAACCAGCCAAAGCCAATGGCCAGGTTTACCTTTGGCTCGCTTTTTCCCCCCAGAGGGAGTTTTTTTTCGACCGGGATGGGTTTTGTCATCAGTTTTGTTAACTGGCACTTGGCTTCCTCACACACTCACTTAAGAATAGGGACTCGAACAAATAACTCGCCGATGTACTAATGCTTAACCCTGAGTCTGGCATAAAATGTTTAATAAGAACACTTTACACAGTTTTTCAGATAGTTTGGAGCAAAATCAGGTGAATACTGGATCTAGTTTGAGCCATCTGTCAACTCTAACCTCATTTTCTGACATCCTGAACTCCTGAACTTCTGACCTTCTTAGTTAAGTAAACAATGCCTTACTGCTTAATAGCAAGCCCCCATCCCAACCATCAACACCCCTCAGGACAAATGCTTGCGCACGCTTCCTTCAGCAATACGGCTAACCCAGGGGAGACGGGGGGACTTACCTTGCCACAAACGCACCATTAATCCAATACTCACTAAAAAATAACCGGAGGTGAACATTGTGTTCATGAATAATAGACGTATTGACCAGAATTCGGAAACCTGTGCCCCTGCTGATAATAAAATATAGCTTAACAGCCAACCAAAAGCCAGTGTAACAGATAAACGACTCACCGCTTGTTGTTCCCTTCTCCCCTGACGGCGGTACAATGTCCACAGGGCTGGGAGCAGGCCAATAATCGGGACAAGGTAGATGAACAGCGTTAAGCGCTTCAGGTTTTGATTTGACAACGGTTCAATTTCTTTCACTTCGACCTCTTTACTATAGTAAGTAAAATTCCCAAGGGTTGGAAAAATCGATTTTTCCTCTCCCCCTGTTGCCTGTTGCCTGTTGCCTGTTCCCTGTTGCCTCCACCTACTCATATCTATTGCTGTTGCGTGATAGATAAACTGTAATTATGCTGATTACCAGTGCGATCGCCAATGTAGAGGGAGTAAGTACCTGCATTCCAATATCCTGAGTCTGTAATGGTACTTCCAGAGAACTCATCGGCCTGTACGCAGGAAGAGCTACCATTGGGACCTTTGATCAAGAGTATTGGTTGACCACTCTGACTGTCTACAGTAAAGCGTAAGTAACTAAAGTTATCACCCAAGGTGATAACATGACTCGCTGTAGCCGCCATCTGAGTACAGTTGCTTTCCCCTGAAGTTCCTGTAAAAACCATTGGCTCGTTAAATCCAGGTGTGAGTGCAATCTGCTGCTGAGAGCGAACTCCTGCAATATTAGTCAAGAGTACAGCTAAGGTAGTAGGGACTGCCAGCCAATATTTAAGTGTTTTTTTCATACAACCTCCACGGAGTTGGGAGACCCACCTACTTTCAGCTTGAGAATCGCTAACGGGTATCCCCTGAATTTTTGCTTGGTTTTGCTAATACAATTGTCCCTAGTCACTAAAAATTTTGGGTAAGAGCTGTTCCTCTTTCCCAACTGTCACTACACTCTTGAGAAAGAAGGGAATTGGGAATTGGGAATTGGGAATTGGGAATTGGGAATTGGGAATTGGGAATTGGGAATTGGGAATTGGGAATTGGGAATTGGGAATTGGGAATTGGGAATTGGGAATTGGGAATTGGGAATTG
>JAAHGR010000687.1 GCA_010672425.1 Symploca sp. SIO2E6 | reverse complement strand
TGGAAGGTTGGAGAAGTCCGAGGCTAGGTTGTCGATTTGAGACTCTCCAGGGGTCACTAGTACTGTATAGACCAGATGGGCAACGGATGGAGACCTATGTGGAGACATCATTGCGAGCTGAACTTGAGGCCCAACGTGCAGAACTTCAAACCAAACGTGCTCAACAAGAATCTCAACGTGCTCAACAAGAATCTCAACGTGCTCAACAAGAGTCCCAACGTGCAGAACTTCAAACCAAACTTGCTCAACAAGAAGCTCAACGTGCCGAACAGGAAACACAACGTGCAGAACTTGAAGCTCAACGTGCTCAACAAGAGTCCCAACGCGCTCAACAAGAAGCTCAACGTGCAGAACTTCAGACCAAACTTGCTCAACAAGAAGCTCAACGTGCCGAACAGGAAACACAACGTGCAGAACTTGAAGCTCAACGTGCTCAACAAGAGTCTCAACGTGCTCAACAAGAGTCTCAACGTGCTCAACAAGAGTCCCAACGTGCTCAACAAGAAGCTCAACGTGCAGAACTTCAGACCAAACTTGCTCAACAAGAAGCTCAACGTGTTCAACAAGAGTCCCAACGTGCAGAACAGGAAACACAACGTGCTCAACAAGAGTCCCAACGTGCCCAACAAGAAGCTCAACGTGCTCAACAAGAGTCTCAACGTGCAGAACTTGAGAGCAAAGCAAGGCGTGATGCCATTCCCCGACTCTTAGAGTTGGGTTTGAGTGTGGATCAAATAGCCCAAGCCCTTAACCTATCAGTCGAAGAAGTTAATCAGAGCCATTAAAAAGGGGAGCATCCCATTTTGGAAAAAACATTAGCCAAAGAACGACATGGCAAGGGTTTCAGCCCTATTAAATGAGACAACTCGCCAAAATGGGATGCTCCCTTAAAAAGTGCGATTGCCATTCCTCATTTTATCGGAAATCTCGATGAGGAGTTAGGAATAATTGATCAGCTGTTCTCACAAACACAGTTACTCCAGTTAATAGTCGGTGAATTATTACAGCGCTACCCACACACGACTCGAACAGGAAGAAAATCGATACCAGTCGAGGTCATTACTAGTCATCAATAGAATCTAGTAATTCGACTTTCGGTGACTTATTGATCTGCTTAGTAGGCTCCCGTTGCCTTAACATATCTCTGAGCATATCCATCCACGCAAATTGCATTGTACCTGCTTGGAGGGCATCTGTTCCTGAAGAATTACTACTACTCCCTCCAATAAAGACTTCTGGTATATCTATTTTGAGTTGAGCTAATGCATAACTCCATGCTTTTTCTGCTTCAATCTTTGCGTAAAGCTCAGGGCTGAGAGCTAAAATTTGCTCTCTAAACTCCTGAATTTCAATATTTCTTAGTTGCTCTTGATATTGTGCATCCATGTTAAGCTGTTTTTGCTTAGTCTGCAAGTCAGCATCATCCATAAAACGTTTTGCTGTTGCCTGTGCTTCTGCATTTTTGATAGTAGATTCAGCATTGACTTTTGCAACTTATAAATTTTGCTGAGCTTGAACCAATGCAGGCTGACCTTTAGTTTTTTCCTGTTCCTCAATCAGTTCTCGATGAGATTGCTGGGTTAGAGTTTGTTCTTCATAAGTCTTACGCTGCTCTATAAGAATCTTTCGTCTCTTCAATTCTGTCTCTAATTCATCAGGCAGGTCAATTTCATTAATGAAAGTACCAATTGCTTGTACGCCATACTCAGTAAGTGCTGCCTTAATGTTTTCTATTGCTCCTTGCTGTATTTCACTACGTCCTCCAAGAAAGTCTAGTGCTCCATACTCTTGAGCTGAATTGCGGAAGTAATTACCCACCATTGGTTCAATCACCCTAGATACTAAATTTTTGATTGAACTGTACTTCACTGCTTTAGATGATTTACCATGTATTGGCTCGGTATTCTCTGCAATATCTTTACCCTCAGCCATGGGTGAGCCGACACGAGAGATCATTTTGGGAGCATCTTTTGGAGCTATACTAATAACTTGCGTTACTTCAATTCCAAAGATAAAGCCATCTTTAGATCGGAGTTGTAAAGTCTTAAGATTTGTATCATAATTTGACTTTGGTTTAGCGATCTCTGTCAACAATGATATCAACCAAGCGATTAACACAAAGATCCCGATACTCTGGTTCTTCAGGCTTACACTTATCCTATTATTAGATGACGATAGCAGAAAAGGTTCCAGGACACAACTAAAATTGTAAAATTAATAAGGAGAAAACTTGACTATTCTCAATTCTCAATTCTCAGTTCTCAATTAACATAGAAACAGCTGCATTTGGCACAGAAGCTGGTAATATGGTTCAGCAACTTCAACCCACCGCCGTTGATTCCGATTGGCTCTATCCCGAAAGTGATGGTAAACCTTTGTCTGATAATACTATTCAGTTTCGCATAATTACTACCCTTCAGGGTGGCATCGATACCCTGTTCGCCGATGACCCTAATGTTTTTGTCGCGGGAGACTTACTCTGGTATCCGGTAAAAGCGGTGGATGGGCGCTCAAAGAGTCAGGCACCAGATGTGATGGTGGTTTTTGGTCGTCCCAAAGGTGATCGGCGCTCCTACAAGCAATTCGAGGAAGACAATATCCCACCTCAAGTTGTCTTTGAAATTCTCTCACATAGCAACACAGAAGAAGAGATGGAGAAAAAATTTAACTTCTATGAGGGTTATGGTGTAGAGGAATATTATCTGTATGATCCGGCAACAAATGAACTAAAGGGGTGGTTAAAACACAACAACAAGTTAAGACCGATTAGCCAGATGGAAGGGTGGAGGAGTCCGAGGCTAGGTTGTCGATTTGAGACACTCCATGGGTCACTAGTACTGTATAGACCAGATGGGCAAAAGATGGAGACCTATGTGGAGACATCATTGCGAGCTGAACTTGAAGCCCAACGTGCAGAACTTCAAACCAAACTTGCTCAACAAGAAGCTCAACGTGCTCAACAGGAAACACAACGTGCCGAACAGGAAACACAACGTGCCGAACAGGAAACACAACGCGCTCAACAAGAAGCTCAACGTGCAGAACTTCAGACCAAACTTGCTCAACAAGAAGCTCAACGTGCTCAACAAGAGTCCCAACGTGCCGAACAGGAAACACAACGTGCAGAACTTCAGACCAAACTTGCTCAACAAGAAGCTCAACGTGCTCAACAAGAGTCCCAACGTGCCGAACAGGAAACACAACGTGCAGAACTTGAGGCTCAACGTGCAGAACTTCAGACCAAACTTGCTCAACAAGAAGCTCAACGTGCTCAACAAGAGTCCCAACGTGCCGAACAGGAAACACAACGTGCAGAACTTCAGACCAAACTTGCTCAACAAGAAGCTCAACGTGCTCAACAAGAGTCCCAACGTGCCGAACAGGAAACACAACGTGCAGAACTTGAGGCTAAAGCAAGGCGTGATGCCATTCCCCGACTCTTAGAGTTGGGTTTGAGTGTAGAGCAAGTAGCCCAAGCCCTTAACCTGTCAGTCGAGGAAGTTAATCAGAGCCATTAAAAAGTGCGATTGCCTACAGCACCAGCGTAGCTGATCGCTTTCTCAATTAGCTAGGGTTTCGTTACCTCAACCCAACTATCCTCAATTCCCAATTATAGCGCTGAGCGCTGGTGTATTTACACATTTATAAATGAAAGCTTGATCAGGACACTTTAGAGCATTTGTACTGTAAATACACGAGAGCGCACTGCTATAACATAGAAACAGCTGCATTTGGCACAAAAGCTGGTAATATGGTTCAGCAACTTCAACCCACCACCGTTGATTCTGATTGGCTCTATCCTGAAAGTGATGGTAAACCTTTGTCTGATAATACTATTCAGTTTCGCATAATTACTACCCTTCAGGGGGGCATTGATACGCTGTTCGCCGATGACCCTAATGTTTTTGTCGCGGGAGACTTACTCTGGTATCCCGTAAGAGCGGTGGATGGGCGCTCAAAAAGTCAAGCACCAGATGTAATGGTAGTTTTTGGTCGTCCCAAAGGGGATCGGCGCTCCTACAAGCAATTCGAGGAAGACAATATCCCACCTCAAGTTGTCTTTGAAATTCTCTCACATAGCAACACAGACTCAGAGATGGAGAAAAAATTTAACTTCTATGAGGGTTATGGTGTAA
>JAAHGR010000686.1 GCA_010672425.1 Symploca sp. SIO2E6 | reverse complement strand
GACATCAAAAAACATGCTAGCAAACGTAGGTTGGGTGTAGCTTTCGCGTAACCCAACAGCAACCCACAAGTGGTTTAAACCCCTTGCTAATAGCCCAAGTCCGTTAAAACGGACTGAAAATAGATAATCATTTCCTCATAACGAATATTTCGGCAAGTCGAACAAGAGAATAATTTATTGGTTGCAATTTTGGTGATTTTTGGCTATTATTTGAATAATGGAATAGGTGTGCGCCTATAAGGTAGTAATTGTTATTGCTGATCTCAAAAAACATGCTAGCAAACGTAGGTTGGGTGTAGCATTCGCGTAACCCCACAGCAAGTTTTTGGTTTTGATATCAATTCTGGGAAATACATGGGTCGCGATCGCTTAATCTTGTAGGGATACTGCTGCTAATACTAGATCCTCAAATTTTTCTGCCTGAGTGCAGACTTGCTTTACCTGATTCCAATTTTTAGTAATAGTTGGTGCGTGATTACGGTACTCTCTTGGTTTTTTCTTAATGCGCTGATTCTGAGGTAGTTGCCTTAGTTGCGATTCTAAAGTGCGATTACACTCAGCATTATTAACAAGCAGTGGGTGAGTTAAGGGCAGCACAGCAGCAGCTAACCAGGTTCCTGAAGACTGAGCCGGGAGACAAAGGAGGGTGCGATTGCTGAGTTTTGCCTGTCCTAACCAGCTCTCGATTACTTGAACCAGAGTGTCCGCAGTATCGGATACTGGAGGGCAAGACTGTGCACAGGGAAGATTTTGCCAGGAGTTCTCCTTAGCCCAAGTTTCAACTTTTTCCCCACATTTGGAGTATTTCTCATGGGCTACATCTACATCCAAATGGATGATGATTAAGTCAAAGCCAACCAGAGTCGGATCTTCAATCAGCAGACCACTATGCCGCTGATGTGCCTGATGGCACCATTTCAGTACACCACCCCAACCTTTTCCTAATTGCGGCTGAGTCTCTTCTGGTTGCAGTTGCGTCATCACAAAAGGATTGGGTAATACAGCTTTGAGGGCTGCTTGAATTATCTCAAAATCCGTTGGCCCTTCAGCCACCAAAGCAATGCGTAGTTCAGACATTGGGCACAGCTCCTAGATGCCCCATAAGCCACAAACGAGATAGGGGATATTGCTCATTGAGTTTAATTAGCTCAGGAGTTAAAGAGAGACGACGTATAACGGTTTGGCCATTACTATTGCGTTCTACAGCAAATAGATAAACCTCAGGATCTAATAAATTCAGGCCATCCAAAGCAGCAGGGTTGTGGACAGTAAACAGCAGTTGTCGATCTGGGGCATTATAATCAAGCCAATCAGCTAACCGAGAGATGAGCGCTTTGAGTAAGCGTGGATTCAGAGCCTGATCCAGATTATCAATAGCGAACATTCGAGGAGCTTTCGGCAACAGGCAGAGCAAGGCTGCAAACAGGATGTAGAGTGCCCCTTCACTGGCATCATAGGCGGTTAGTTCGTTACGCCCTTCCTGCATGAAGCGATCGCTAAATTTCAGGAGTAACTGAGTGCGAGGCACTTCGGGAGAGAGTAAATCAGTTCCGAGGCTAGTTGTTTCGATATCGGCAACCCAATCGATCAATTCAAGAACTTGCTCTAAAATTTCCTCACCTTCATCTCCATCATTCTCCAGGTGCTGACGCAAAGCAGCAAACCCTTCCGGCAGTTGTCCACCACTGAGTCCAATTGGTATACGAAATTGCTGATCTGGCACAATCCCACGTAATGTGGGAGTATTCGGGCAGTAAATGGCAAATTCTTGTAGGCGCTGCATTAACTGGGCAGCAGGGTTAGTGGGTTCTAAATCAACGATCTGCAAAGCCGCAAGACCAGCTTTCGGGTTGAGGTTTTTGCGATCGCGGACACCATCAGAAACGATTTGTTTTTGACCATCGCCTAAGGCTTCTGTTTTGTAAGACCAGGCTGGTTCAGGAGAATCAAGAGGATTGAGCAGAGAAACACGATATTCTGCTTTTGTTGGAGTTGTGACTCCAATAGCAATATGGGCAGGTGTGCCCTCGGAAATAAAGGAACTTTTGTAGAGACGGGGTAAACCAGGCCGAACTCCACGACGCAAAAGACTTTCGTCATCTACTTTGCCATTAGCTGCGGCTCCCAACACTCCCAAGGCTTCAAGTAAGTTGCTTTTACCAACCCCATTAGCACCAATGAAGCAATTGACTCTTCCGAGTTGAATATTAGCAGAGTAGATGGACTTAAAGCCTCGAATTTCCACCTCGCGGATCATTGCCATACCAGTCATGTCTTCCTAGTAATATCAAGGAAAGGATAAACAGTTATAATTACCTTCCACCTTGCAACCTTCTTTCTTCCCTCCTGCCTCGGAGCCTCCTGCCTCGGAGCCTTATTGCCACCAAAGTGTAAGTGATCAACCGAACATGATATAAGGGATGTTTATATCGTACCTCCTCGATAACCTGCAAGGGGTTTAATTCCGATAGCAAAGCTTAACCCAACAGCGAGTTGTTGCTTTTGATACCAATTCTGGGAAATACACTATAAGGGAGAGGCTTAACTTACCTGATTAACCTTTCATAAGTATCATGATCCCCTATCCATACCCAGATAAAATCCGAACCATCCTCTACTGCTAATGCTCTGTGATTTAATCCAACACGTACTGACCAATATTGACCCACCTTCTTGAAATTGAGTGAAGGATGAGCTGGGTTTTTCTTAAGTAAATCATAATTTTTCCTAGCTAGACGCTGAACTGTTTCCGGTAGCGTATAGAAACGTTGCCAAAATTTTGGAGTTGTTCGATGCACTTACAAGTCCTGTAGTTTACCTTGACGTTTTGCCGCCATTGCCTCTGACCTTAGGAAATCGAGTTTCCCTTCGGCAATATCAACCTCAAGTTGTTGGTCCCAGCTTTGCCAATCTTTGTCAGCAAACCACTTTCGCAAGCGCACCAAATCTTCTGGAGAAAGAGCTTCGATTTCAGCCTGAATATGTTCAACTTGTGTCATCTTATCTCTGTACCTTTGTATTCATCAGACTGTTTGTAGTTATAGTTACAAATTTGCACACTACAGGCGCACATTTATTCCATTATTCAGACATTAGCAAAAAATAGCCAAAATTACAACTGGTCAAAGATTTTTAAGGGAAAGCGATCGCTAACAGCAGTACCTTACCCTTGGTACTGCTCAAAGGGAGCAAGCGATCGCAAGATAACCGTAGGGTGCTGGAGAGCGTTTGCGTAGCATGGTGCGCTAGCAGCAAAGCGTAACGCACCGTTGCCGCTGACTAATCGCCACAAATATTTCGGCAAGTTTTTGATTTTGATATCAATTCTGGGAAATACATGGGTCGCGATCGCTTTGGGAGCAGTTGATTGTGGAAACGTTTTTATCTGGGTTATAAACACTAAATGTATTGTGTTTGTGGTGCGTTACGCTAACGCTAATGTACCCTACAAAATCTCACTAAATTCAATTGAGATAATAATGACAAGCTATCAGACCTTTATTACTGTTGAAGAACCTAACCAAATTATTCTATCCAACTTGCCCTTTCAAAAAGGTCAACGGCTTAGAGTCGTGATTTTGGCTGAAGATAATGAACGAGTAGCTATCGGAAAAAAATTCTACCGTTTATTCCGAGAAACCCAAACCTTACCTGGTGTCAGTGAAGTGACAGAGGCAGACATCACGGCAGAGATTAAAGCTTACCGTAGAGGCGAATGAAAGTCATCATTGATACCAATATTCTTATCTCTGCGGTATTGAGAGATCGAGATCCCGAACTCGTGATTCAGTTTATCGTTGAGCACCCAGAGTTTGAGTGGGTTTTATCTCAGGACATTTTGAATGAGTACAAGGCTGTTTTGAGTAACCCAACAGCAACCCACAACCCACAAGGGGTTTAAACCCCTTGCTAATAGCTCAAGTCCGTTAAAACGGACTGAAAATAGATACAGCGCTTTGCGATGTTATGAGGTACAGTAAGAAAAATCCCCCTAAATCCCCCTTGAATCCCCCTCCCGTCCCCCTTTGAAAGGGGGAAGCCAGAGGATGCTACGCTTTTGGTTCCACGGGGGACTTTTACTGCCCCCCTTTCTAAGGGGGGTTGGGGGGATAAAGGTGTACCACATAACAGCGAAAACTGCTGTAA
>JAAHGR010000685.1 GCA_010672425.1 Symploca sp. SIO2E6 | reverse complement strand
CTGCTCCACAAGGAGTTAATGAAGAGAATTTGGTACAAATTAGGTGTTTGCGATCAGCTGCGCTGGTGCCCAAAGCAATCGCGAGATATCCGAGCATCACATTACAGATATCCCACATATTGCAAATATCACACATCTTGTAGGGGCGGGTAAGCGTGAAAATCTAGACCATTTAACCCGAATATTGGAAGCAAAACCCGCCCTGTCGATATCCTTTCGGTTAACGTAACTAACCGCAATTTGGGACATTTTACCCTAATATTATGATCAAAACCCACCCTGTCAGTATCCTTCCGGTTAACGTAACCAAGCGCGAGGTTATCGCGAGGGCGGGTGCGAGTTCCAAAGTTATCGTAAAATGCGATAAGATATCACGCTTACCCGCCCCTACGAAAATACGGAATTGTTCCTAATTCCCAATTCTACATTCTACATTCTTAATTCTACATTCTCCGACCCACCCTGTCAGTATCCTTTCGGTTAACGTAACCAAGCGCGAGGTTATCGCGAGGGCGGGTGCGAGTCCCAAAGTTATCGTAAAATGCGATAAGATATCACGCTTACCCGCCCCTACGAAAATACGGAATTGTTCCTAATTCCCAATTCTACATTCTACATTCTTAATTCTACATTCTCCGACCCACCCTGTCAGTATCCTTTCGGTTAACGTAACCAAGCGCGAGGTTATCGCGAGGGCGGGTGCGAGTCCCAAAGTTATCGTAAAATGCGATTATATAGTAGAGACAAATTCCCCTTGAATTATACTATGTTTCCCTTGTGGCATTGGCTTCTGGATGACTTTCCCCTCAATGTATTCCCTTGCAGGTTTGGTTTCCGGTAATTTCAGAAACTCTGCCAATGTTAGTATTTTAGATGGTGCTTGTACCATGAGGTGTTAGGTGTTAAGTATGGATGCGATCGCATTTCCTTATCCTTGCTCGATGATAACGGTAAATTTGGCAATTGGTGCAGACGCGATCGCACAATACCCAAAAACCTTTAAAATAAGTGCAAGCATCTTGCTCGCATTTGACCTCCAGCGAGCGAGACGCTCGCACTACCAAATTAGCTGTGTCACTCCAGCCGGTGTACACTGTGTTGGGTTTCACTTCGTTCCACCCAACCTACAATTGTAGTGATGTCACGCTAGTACAATCGTTTTCAAAAATCGCTAGACCACAAATAAGGCAACCACGAAACCCTGTAGGGGCGCACCGACGTGCGCCCTCCGCACCGACGTGCGCCCTCCGCACCGACGTGCGCCCTCCGCACCGACGTGCGCCCTCCGCACCGACGTGCGCCCTCCGCACCGACGTGCGCCCTCAACCGACTCAGAAACCGGGTTTCTTGGAAAATGCTGATACTTCGTCGTTATTCTTGCTAGAAACCCGGTTTCTCGGGATACTAGCGATTAGTGGAACAGGCATCTTGCCTGTGGCTTTTCTTTTATGCTTTGTTAGCAATACGCTTTTGTTGCATAAAGACAGGTGCTAATTGAAGGCTATCTCGGAATTCTGCCAGGGATTAGGTGTTAGTATTAAAAAAAATAATTAATAGCAATGTAAGAGAACAATGAACAATCACAATAGGCAGCAGCAGTCATCATCAGACTTACCTGTCCAACAACCAAAATATTCAGTAACTGAAGGTTCGATCCTCAAAGAAATCTTAGATCTGCTGCTCCAACCCCTAGGAATAGCCAATTCTCGACAAAAAATTAAGCTGGGTGGATTATCAAGTTCTGTACCTAGCCAAAGCTTTCAAGTAGGAACATTTACTATTGATTGGCAAAATCCTGGTTCAGAGCAATTGAGTCTTCGTATTACCCACAATAATAAGCTGGTTTGGGAGACCCCAGTAGGTAAAAATTTTATTGGTGGTGCTCAAGTAGAATTGAAAATTAGAGAGGATAGAGGTTCTGTTAAAATCGATGAACGCTATCTTCAGCAATTTTCTGAGCAAACAATTACTCAGATCGAGCATCAGGTCGAGACACTGACGATCTCTGGTAGTTTGCGATCGCAACTATCTTCCCCTGAACAAGTCCAGTATATATTTAGTTTAAAGCCTTCGGGGACTAATAAGCTGGATTTCGATTTACAACTGACGGGAGGGGAAGTAAATCAGGCACAGCTAGGTTGTGTAACTTCAGTAGCTGAACATTTCTACGGTTTTGGTGAACAGTTTTCTTACGTTGATTGTAAAGGACATCTAATTCCCATCGTTTGCGAGGAAGGGGGTATTGGCAGAGGAGATCCTGGTCCTAAAACCTTACAAATTATCGGGGTAAGTGGCGATCGTTTTTCTACTTATGCTCCAGCACCTCATTTTTTGACTAACCAAGGACGTTCCTTCTTTTTAACCAATACCGAACCATCAGTTTTTGATTTACGAGACCCTAATTTGCTCAATATTAGGATTGAATCTAGTCGTATGCAAGGACAATTGCTCTGTGGCGAGACTCCCCTAGAGCTGATTGAACTTTATACTGAATATACTGGACGTATGGCTCCCCTACCTGATTGGCTCAATTCTGGAGCTTTAGTTGGGATGCAGGGAGGTACAGAGAAAGTACGTCGGATTTGGTCACAACTGCGCGAGTTAGATACTCCCATTGCTGGATTTTGGCTTCAGGATTGGGTTGGTCAACGGCGGACTATTGCGGGGAAACAGTTATGGTGGAATTGGCAACTTAACCCCAATACCTATCCAGGCTGGGATACCCTGGTTCAGGAAATGGAAGCAGAAGGTATTGCGGTTGGCGTCTACCTCAATCCTTTTTTAGTCGATATTCCTGAAGAAGAACTTCAAGGAAGACGCAATCTCTATCAGGAAGCTCAACAGCAAGATTTTTTCGTCAAACGGGAAACGGGAGAGATTTATTTAGTCAAGAATACCGATTTTGATGCTGGGTTAGTTGATTGGACTAATCCGCAAGCTAGAGAATGGTTTAAAGAAATTATCAAAACTGAGGTACTAGGCATTGGAGCCAAATTTTGGATGGCTGACTTTGCCGAAGCTGCTCAATTCGATGGCAATTTTTACTCCCAGGAATCTGGACTAAGTTATCACAATCAATACCCAGTGGACTGGGCAAAGATCAATCGCACAGCTATCCAAGAAGCTAATCGGGAACTCGATGCTTGGTTCTTTACCCGTGCTGGTTATACCCAAACTCCCGGTAATAGCACTGGTATGTGGCTAGGAGATCAAAACGTTACTTGGAATCATAATGATGGTTTACCCAGTGCTTTGACTGGCTTACTTAGCAGTGGATTTTCCGGTTTTAGCCTCAATCATAGCGATATTGGAGGATATACCAGTATTTCCAATCCTATATTACAATTTATCGGTCGTGGCTTCGTGCGATCGCGGGAACTCCTTTACCGTTGGCTGGAAATGAATGCCTTTTCTCCGATTTTCCGCACCCATGAAGGCAATGAACCAGAGGCAAATGTTCAGTTTTACGACGATGCAGAAACTTTTGCTACCTTTAGTTACTGGGCGAAAGTTTACGCAGCGTTTGCTGAGTACCGTAAATCGTTAGTCGAGGAGGCAGCTACTAAAGGTTATCCCCTAATTCGTCACCTTGTCTTACATTATCCTAATGATCCCAATGTCTACCAATTAGAAGATCAGTTTCTCTACGGCAGCGAGTTTTTAGTGAAACCAGTTTTGCAAAAGGGTAACACTACTGTGGATGTCTATTTTCCCGAAGGAGAGTGGGTTCACTTATGGACTAATCAAATCTATAGTTATTCTCCTGCTCAAACTAAGATTAAGGTATCAGCACAGTTGGGAAAACCTGCTGTCTTCTACCGGAAAAATTCAGCAGTTGCACAATCAGTACTGGCAATACTCAAGCAAAAAGACTTAATCTGATTTAATACACTCTTCTTGACGCGATCGCATGATACAGCAGTTTGCTCTGCTATACGGTACATTGTTGCTCCCCCTCCCGTCCCCCTTTTAATCCCCCTCCCGTCCCCCTTTGAAAGGGGGAAGCCAGAGGATGCTACGCTTATACAACTATGAACAAGGATTCCTTGTTGAAGGGTCTGATTGATATATCCCAAACCCTTGCTTGCTTTTGCCTTGGTTTTGTGCTATTATTGTACAATGGGAAAATGTGCGCACCTATATACTGTG
>JAAHGR010000684.1 GCA_010672425.1 Symploca sp. SIO2E6 | reverse complement strand
GGGGTAATTTGCTATCTATTGCTACCAATGCTTCAATTTTAGTGCTACAACCCTGGCTGATTTGGCCCCAGCGTTGTTGATTATCCTGACAGTGTTAGCGTTTAATTTACTAGGGGATGGTCTTCGTGATGCTCTCGACCCCCGCTCTCTTCAGCGTTAGTGCTAGGTGCTAGGTATTAGGTGTTAGGTATTAGGTGTTAGGTATTAGGTGTTAGGTGTTAGGTGTTATGTCAAGGAAAGGATAAGCAGTTATCATTCCCTTCTACCTTGCAACCTTCTTTCTTCCCTTGGAGTCTTCTGCCCTCTGCCTTCTACCTTGTTTCCGCTGATAGCTAAAAACTATCGATTAACATCTTAGCTTCACATTTAGCT
The DNA here is from genome assembly GCA_010672425.1 of Symploca sp. SIO2E6. Taxonomy (GTDB): domain Bacteria; phylum Cyanobacteriota; class Cyanobacteriia; order Cyanobacteriales; family Coleofasciculaceae; genus Caldora. The sequence goes on along the minus strand of JAAHGR010000684.1, from coordinate 3,782 downwards.
ACCCTCAAATTTTCAAAAACCCCAACAGTAATAAAACCTTTTCCCTTAGGCATTTCTACTGAAACACCGTAAAGTATTCTATTGTTTTGCCAGTCAGATTGTTTAGAAAAAAGAATCAGGAAACCTTTATAGAGGTAATGATCTAATGACGGTTCTGCTTGTTGATACATTGCAAACATCCTTGATTTACTTAGTAATTCCTTATGCTTAAAACTTAGCTCTAATAAGACAACAAGCATGGTGCTCATTAGTCCTATTTTGTTGATAGTAATAATTGTTTTTGTGATCAAAAGCACAATATTAGTGTGACCTTGATCACTGTGAAGTTTTCTATAATTATAGAAAACTTCAAATTAGATTGCAACTAGAGTTAGGAGGCTGCAAGGCAGGAGGCTCCAAGGCAGAAGTTCCAATTCTCAATTCCCCATTCTCAATTCTCAATTCTCAATTCCCTACTCCCCATCCTCCAACCAAGCAATTTGCCTCGCCTCATCCGGCAACTGAGCTTCCCTTTGTCCAGCAGCGCGAGCCCAAGCACCAAAAAGACCAATTGGTGTGCCAATTATATCGATAGGATGAGTCTGGTTAGCGATCGCTTTGATACTATTTACCGGTAATTCTTTCAACAGCCAGCGACTGAGCCGATGGAGATATTGTGGCGTGGTTAGTTCCCTCATCAACTCGACGCTGTGTAGTTCATGTAAATAGCGGTTAGAGCAACCATACCGACGCCATTGACGGGCATATTCTGTTAAAGTAGAACGGTGTCGATGCTTAACAACTGCAGTAGGGACAAAATCTAATTGCCAGTCCGTTTGCTGTTGCAGACGCCAGCAGAGATCAGCATCACCGCCAGTGGTTAAGTAGGGACGAAATAATCCTACCTGTTCAAATATCTGTCTCCTAATTGCTAGGTTGGCAGTCTGCCCGTAGGGGTAAAAGGGATGTGCTAAGGTATGTTGTTGAGATAAAACCTGATAGCGCTCAGCATGTCTTTCTAGCAGGGTTGTACCGGGTAAAGCAATAATCTCACCAACGACCATACCAATGCTTGCTTGAGCAAAGGGGATGAGCAGAAGTTCTAGCCAATCTGGCTGGGGACGGCAATCAGCATCAGTAAAAGCTATAATTTCACCTTTGGCTGCTCGAATACCAGCATTTCGAGCGGCATAGGAGCTTTGGATGGTATCCTCCTGTAGATAGCACAGGGTTATCTTCTGGGATGCCGCCTCTTGAATAGCAGTTTGGATAATGGCAGCAGTGCGATCGCGACTACCATTATCCACTAAAAGATATTCCACTGCTTGGGCTGGATAGTTTTGAGCCAGTAAACAGCTGATTAGTTCCGGTAAATCAGCCTCGCCGTTGTAGACGGGTACAACTACGGAAACTTTTGGTAAGTAGCTTTCGTCATTGGTCACTGGTTATTAGTTGTTTGTTGTTTGTTGTTTGTTGTTTGTTATTGACCGTTAAATACCAGTATGGAGAGCACAACACAAACAAGCAAGAATCCCGTTAATTAGATAAAACACGCCGACAATCTGGGTTTCTGACCAGCCAGATAGTTCCAGATGGTTATGAAACGGTGACATTCTGAAAAAACGTTTACCTTCACCGTACTTACGTTTGGTGTATTTAAAGTAACTAACTTGGATCATTACCGAGAGACACTCGATAAAGAACAAACCGCTGAGGACAAATAAGCACCAGAGGTTCTGGCTCAACAGACCGACGGCTGCTAATGCTCCCCCTAGTGCTAGGGAACCAGTATCACCCATAAACACTTTGGCTGGATTGTGATTATGGCAAACAAAACCCAGATAACTGCCAGCCAAGCAAGCACAGAAAATCATTAGACCCGGTGAAGCCGGAGCAATGACTGCTCCTAGTCCCAACAGAGCAATCGCACCAGTACCAGCTGCTAATCCATCAACACCATCGGTGAGGTTAGTGGCATTAGATTCTGCCAGCAACACGAACATTGCCAAAGGCCAAAATAGTAACCCTGCGGAGACAACAACACCAAAAGGCAGAGCAATCTTAGTGATATCGACTGGATTCATCCAAGCCAACCAGGAACAAAATACTAAACCAACACCAATTTGTAGAGCTAATTTGAGCCGAGGGGAAATTCCTTTATTTGAGCGGTGTCGAATGATTTGCCAGTCATCCAACCAACCAATCCCTCCATAAGCAAGAGTTACCAAAGACGCCGCTAGTACCTGGAGTAAGTCTTGTGTCGTAGCTATCCATCCTGACCATACCAGAGCGATCGCCACCGCCACTGGAACGACAAACACCCCGCCCATAGTCGGGGTGCCTGCTTTTCTCAAATGAGTTTGAGGGCCATCTTCTCTAATAATTTGCCCTAGCTTCAGCGCTTGTAACAGTGGGACTACCCATAACCCTAACGCCGCTGTAACTATAGTACAAAGTAATAGGGGCAAAGTCATCGCCATACCGGAAAAAGGCGATCGCCCTGCTATCCAATCCAGAATAAATGCTCCCAAACTTAACCCAGCTGTCAGTAATGCCAGGAGTCTGAATCCCGTCAGTTTCGACGAATGCCTAGAAGATATTTTTGCGTCAACCACTATTCTGTTCTTTCCTTTGTCAATCATTCCTCACACACAGGCAATAGCTAGCACCTTGACTTGATTCCCGTGCTGACTAAGACCAGTCATTGGGAATATACCATTAAAAAGTTGCTTTGAGTTCAATGATAAGCAAATTTACTATAGATTTGCTCCATATAGGCAATTACACCTTCAGCCGCAGGGAACTTAGTTGCGGAAAAGGCTGTAAATGTTAATAGAGCTGGGATTTGCTTAGATTCTACAGCTAAGCAATTTAGCCCTTTCAAGTAGTATAATTTGCTGTTAACTCACAGAAAACCTTTGTCACCACTTCAATGTGGCTCCTGCTAATGCACCTTATTGATTGGGGACCAAAGCTACCCATTGCTCATGGCTTGCTGCTATGATGGAAAGGCAATCCGTTGGGATTAAGCCTTCTTTCACTACTTCTTACAGCGCGGCCTTGCTCAATCCTGACAAATTATATAAATTTTCCTTATTATTTTTTTGAGAAAATTATCTTCAATATTAGAGACAAGGGGATATTTTTGTGGTAATACAGGATGCCACCTATTTTTGGCTTTCAGCTACACTGGCGCTTATTAATTAGATTATGACTTCTTACCAAGAGCACGTAATCACTGCTAGCGAACTATTACAGCGTTATGCAGCAATGATGCCTGATGGGCAACTTTATAGCTAAATTCTTTGATATGACTAGTTTCTAGCTTTTTTTCGGCTATTCCATCAATGCATGAATTTTGAATGCAAGAATTTTGAATTCGCCGTTAGGCGCTCATTACTCAGGTATTTTACTCAGGTATTTGATGTAGCAAAATTTACCTGATATTTGATGTAGCAAAATTTACCTAATATTTTTCAGTATTATCACGGTTTATATATATCAAAATATGTATATATAATGACATAAGATTTTAAGCCCTTATTTAAATTTATGAATTTAAGATAAATTATGAATCATAAAATATAAATTATTAGCAAAGCTATTGACTATTGGAGCTATTACTGTTAAAGCGGATAAATATCAGTAGTTAGGGCTTGCCGAATAAGTAATAAGTAATAAGCGCCTAAAGGCGAATTCAAAATTCAAAATTACAAATTGATGTAATTGCCGAAAAATAAGATCTAAACTAGTCTTTTGAGCAAAAAGATTTAAGAGTACAAGGTTTTTGTATCCATGGGCTC
>JAAHGR010000683.1 GCA_010672425.1 Symploca sp. SIO2E6 | reverse complement strand
GCTACGCTTTTTCTTCCACGGGGAAGCCAGAGGATGCTACGCTTTTTCTTCCACGGGGAAGCCAGAGGATGCTACGCTTTTTCTTCCACGGGGAAGCCAGAGGATGCTACGCTTTTTCTTCCACGGGGAAGCCAGAGGATGCTACGCTTTTTCTTCCACGGGAACTTTGAGAAGAGTGTACTTCATTACAGCGCAAAGCGCTGTAAGTACGATACTTGATATTACTCCTCACCGAAAGCGGCGGGAAGCCCATTCCTTTTAGGGATGGGAGGGATAGCCGCCCGCCGCTTTGCTGCTACGCACCATGCTACGCAAAGGTTATTTGTTATTTGTTATTTGTTTTTCTTAAACATTCAACTAACAACCAACAACAAATAACGCTTGCATCCCACGTACTTTAGTCGTGGGATGAGCTTAAACCAAATTATTTTGTTCAAACATATCCTGCAACACTGCCTTAACCGGTGAAACTGAAACAGCATTGCCCATTTGTTTGTAGGTTGCGTTATCGTTGGGATGTAGCACAAAATTATCAGGAAAACCTTGTAATCTTGCCGCCTCTCTTGGGGTAATGCGCCGTGGTATACCCTGTTGCACTACACCTAATTTGTGGGTGTCGGATGAAGTAAGCGTAATCGAGATACTATCTGGATCTAAGAATTTGAATACTTCAAAGGACATATTACCACACACGGGATTGTATTTTCCATCCACACACTTCAAACAACCTTTTTGCATCAGGGACTGAATCAACTTCTCTAGACCAGGAACGTCGAAAAAGGTTTTGATCTGCTGCTTGGTCAACATTTTACCATCTTGGTGAGTACCAAATATATTTTTTCTTCTATTTGTCATTAAAGCATTCATGAATTGACGTTCTAGTTCAGAACATTCTCCTTTAATGCCTAAATCCCAGGAATGAATTGAATTACCGCCCCTAGTATCAATTAAACGCTTGCCGTGTAGTTGCTCGAAATCTCGATTTACCAATCGATCAAGCCTGCTGATAAAATCTTTACTGCAATGGTAGCGATGATCAACATCCACTTCCAGGATATCCCTGACTACAGAATGAGGGTATGTTGTACTAAATAAATTCAGTTGATTTTGGTCTTTTTTGAAGGCGTGGGAATCTACAGAACCAAGAGCAGTTGAGATAGTTAACTGTATCTTATGATCCAGGATACCGAGAATATAGATTCTTACTCTATTTTGAGGGATGCCAAAATTGCTGCTATTACAAAGAACATAGGAGGTTGAGTAGCCCAGTTGATCAAGGGAATGAAGAATTGTTTGGAGTGTTCTACCCCGATCATGGGAGACTAATCCTCTCACATTTTCCAGGAATAAGCCCCGTGGTCTGTACTTTTTTAGAATCTTTTCAACTTCAAAAAAAAGAGTACCTCTCGTATCACCAAAGCCTTCCCGTTTACCGGCATAAGAAAATGGCTGGCAGGGAAACCCAGCTAACAAAAAATCAAATTCTGGAATCTCATTACTATATTGGGCAATATCCCCGTAAGGTTGCTCAGGGAAATTCAGGAGGTAGGTTTCACAGGCTTTAGTGTCAATTTCTGACGTAAATACACATTTGCTAGGAATCCCTAGGACTTGCATTGCTTGTTCAAAAGCTAGTCTAATACCCCCTATTCCCGCAAATAAATCAATAAATCTTATTGTAAACATTCTTTGACAAAGTCCGCAACGCGCCAACAGCCCTACGGGAATCCTTCTATAGCAAAAAACGTTGCAGAACACAAGGGGTGCGATCGCCAAAAATGAATACATCGGCATCTTAAGAGAGTGTGGGGAGTGTGGGGAGTGTGGGGAGAAATACAGCAGTTTGCTCTGCGCAAGCGGTACATTGTTGATCCCCCTCGCATCCCCCTCGCATCCCCCTTTGAATCCCCCTCGCATCCCCCTTTGAATCCCCCTCCCGTCCCCCTTTCAAAGGGGGAAGCCAGAGGATGCTACGCTCTTGATTCCACGGTTCGCCAGAGGATGCTTCGCTTTTACTTCCACGAGGACTTTTAGAAGAGTGTACTTCATTACAGCGCTTTGCGCTGTAAGAGAACAACCAGAGTAGTATTAGGCATCCCCCAGGTTAACGTAACCAATCCCCAGGTTATCCCTGGGGCTGGTTTTATATTAAGATCGTAGCCAAATACATTACGGAATTTTTTCCCAATTCCCAATTCCCAATTCCCAATTCCCAATTCCCAATTCCCAATTCCCAATTCCCAATTCTAAATTCTAAATTCTAAATTCTAAATTCCAAATCTATGATATCAATGCGTTTTTGGTCATGGGCTATTGCCGGATTGCTCTTGGTTACCAGTTGGTCTGTAGTTCCAGTTAAGGCTCAGTTACCAACTATCGATTTGAACCAGGTATATCCCAATCTCCTAAATCAAAACCCGGAAGACCAAGTGGTTGCTAAATGTGTTCGCCTTGATGGGAACTGTTTGATGGAACTTGCGGTAACTAAGTCTGATAAGGATAACCGCATTGAAACTATTCAAGATAATTTAAATAAAATTAGTGAAGCTTACCTCAAGGAGAAACAGGCTCAACTAGAAATCAAAATCGAAAAACAACTAGTTAAGGCAAAACTCCCAGAACCGGAAAAAAACACGCCAACAACAGCTGAAAATCAATCAACAGTAGAAGAAGCAATAGAAGAAGCGGTAGAAGAAGCCATCGAAGAAAAAAGGTCACCCAAAATCTCTGTCCTCGTCAACCAAAAAAAATTCGATCTATTAACTGTTACTGAACAAGATGCTCAACTAAAAGGGGTTGACATTGAAACCAGAGCTGAGTCCATAGGTGAAATGTTGCAAGCAGGTTTGGAACAAGCCAAGTCTGAACGACAAGTAAAATTTTTGGTTCGCCAAGGATTAATGGCGGTGGGCACTAGTTTGGCTATGCTAGTAATTAGCTTACTCATCTATCGTCAGCTGGGCAAATTAGAACGGTCAAAGGAACGTCTAATATCCCCTAATTCATTTCTGGCTGGAACAATCTTGACTCAGCTCAACCAACGGAAACTATGGAACCTCCGAGAAGTTCAATACCGGCTCCACCAACTAGCTTTAATCGCCCTATTGGGAGGAGGAAGCCTATTTTTGTTGGGCCTATTTCCCTACACTCGTACCATCCAGGTGATGATTTTTGAAGGTTTCCAGATTCCCTTGCGAGTGGGAATCGTCGCCTTGGGCACCTATCTCTTAATCCGTCTGTCCTATGCTTTAATTAATCGCTCTACTTCAGTATTGGCCCAAAACTACTACTTACTCAATTCTGAAGATATTACTCGTTTGCAACTGCGGATCACGACTATTTCTGGTGTAACTAGAGGTATTGTCACCGTTTCCTGGATGGCCATTGGTATTTTAGTTGCCCTTTCGGTCACAGGCATTAATATTGGTCCTTTACTAGCTGGTGCTGGTATCATTGGTTTGGCGGTATCTCTAGCTTCTCAAAATTTAATTAAAGATGCCATCAATGGCTTTTTCATTATCCTCGAAGATCAATATGCCGTCGGTGATATAATTGTCGTCGGAGATGTAGGCGGTTTAGTGGAAAACATCAATCTGCGAGTTACTAAATTGCGGGATAACAGGGGACGGCTAATCACAATTCCCAATAGCGAGGTTAAGATAGTTGCCAATCTTTCCAGTAATTGGTCGCGGGTAGATGTGAGTATCCCGATTAGTTACGAAACTGATGCAGATCAAGCAATAGCACTGATCGATCAGGTTGCTCAACAAATGAGCCAAGACCCCAATTGGCAGGAAAGGATTCTGGGAAAACCAGACATTCTAGGAGTAGATGAATTTGGAGATCGCGGCGTTTTTCTGCGAGTCTGGATTAAAACTAAGCCTCTAGAACAATGGAATGTAGAACGGGAGTTTCGCCGACGGATTAAAGTAGCTTTTGATGAGGCTCAAATTACTATTCCCGCTCATATTGATTTTCGAGGCGACTCTAAACGCGATCGTTGATCTTTGGCTTTCAGCGGAAGCTGATGCTGTAGGCAATTTCATCAAGATTGTCGTTAAGATCTGCGATCGCAGATCTTGTAGTGGCGTCACACACCTAAAAATGTAGGTTGGGTAGAGCTTTCTTCGTGACCCAACACAACCCGCTCCAATGTTGGGA
>JAAHGR010000682.1 GCA_010672425.1 Symploca sp. SIO2E6 | reverse complement strand
TCAATCCCTGCCTAGGAAGCGCTTCCTGGTGCGTTCCTAACCAGAATGCTGCCACGATAAATGGTCGGTACACCGTTGTCCCATCTTCCCTCGTTCCCTTTGCCGCTTCCAGGAATGTCGTGAGCAGTGGGTCATTCTTAGTGTCGGAAATCTTGGCTAAGTCTTTTGCGATCCGAAGGCTAGCGGAGATAATCGCAAGACCTTCTTCTAGTGTTGAGAGCGCCATAGTACGCAAGCCTATATTGCTACACCCTTATAGTACTACTGAATTTTAAAGATGCCGATCGCATTTTCCTGATATACAGTTGCTTGCACAGAAAGAGTGACTAGTGCAGCACAGCGGAAATAACCCACCAGATAAAAAAGGTGAAAAAGCTTACTGTACAAGCCTTCTTACCTTCTGCCTAGCCTGCGGCAACGGCTTCGCCGAACTGCCTTCTGCCTTCTTGCACTAGAAGTTTTGGTGAAGGGAAAATAACTGATTTGGTTGTCAACAGCACTCTCGTTTTTATTTAAGCAATCCAACACAAGAGGTAATTAATATGACTAACAATCCTGGTGGATTTTCTGTTGGTGGTTCTGTAGGTGGCAGTGCCTATAATCTCCAAGGGAATAATAACCGAGTCATCCAAGGTGAAGGCAATCAGGGAACTCTTGGAGATAACAACATAGTGACACAACAGGGTCAAGCTGCGGCATCTACTGAAGAACCCCTCTCCAAAGCAGATGTCATTGTGTTGCTTGCAGAACTTGAGAAGCTTGTACGAGAGGCACAACTCTCAGAAGATACGAAAGAAGAAGCAACCATGTACTTGGGTGCTGCAAAAAAAGCGACGGAGAAGGAGGAACCGAAAAAGGAAACTGCACTTGCTAATCTACAAAGTGTGGCAGAAACCCTTGAAACAGCAAGTCAAGCTGCCAATGCAAGTACAAACCTTTGGGATAAGGCTAAGCCGATCATTCTTAAGGTTGCAGGTTGGTTAGGTGCTGCCACTGGTTCCTACCTCCTTGGTTTGTAGAACTGGTAAATGAGTCAGCCTCTCTACCATAACTCTGACTCACAAAAGCCTGATGCCAATCCTTCTATTCAGCATCAGGCTGATTGCTCTAAGGTTGACACAAAAAGAGCAACTGTTAAAGGTAACAGCAATCGAGTCATCCAAGGGAATAATAACCGCGCAATCCAGGGTGATGAGAATATAGCTATCCAGGGTGAAAACAACATAATTATCATCCAGCCTAAGAAGTCAAAGAAGCATTGGTTATTTCCCATTTTAGCTTCAGTCACATTAGTGATTTGCCTCTTTTTTTCTTCAGCCATAATTCCCAATATCAAAACTAAAAATACGCCGATTGATGAAGGGCAAGAACTATTAAATAAGGGAGAGATAAAACAAGCTGATGAAAAATTTGATCAAGCAAAAAAGCTTGATCAAAAGTCTCCAGAACCTTGGTATTGGAAAGCTAGGTTAGCTGTAGATAGTGATAACAAAGAAATTGCATTTGAATATCTTGAACAAGCTTTAACTATCATGCCAGATCACTCTTATAGCTTGGCTCTAAAAATTAAATTACTTCTGTTGAGGGGTGGCGAAGATATCAAAAAAGCTCAAAAAATAGCAACTCAAAGCCATGGTATATCTTCGGAATTAAATTCATGGCTATTATGCTTAGAAAAAAAAGAAATTTTTAACCTGAAATCTACGAGCGAACTTGAATTAGAGCAACTCTGTAATTTTTTGTATAAATAATAAAAAAGAAGAATAATTTTCATGAATAACATTAGACTTGTAATTATTTTTTTAGCTATATCAGCAACATTAACTTCATTCTTTATACTATCCAAAACACAAAATAATTCCCCAATATTATCACCATCACCATCATTAAAATTACCGTCTGACAACATAGAAGATTCTGACAACATAGAAGATTCAAGTGTTAATAAAACAAAAATACCAGAAAAATTTGAATTTAGTGTTAATAAAACACCAGAAAATGTTTCAGGTACTATTGTTTTTAAAAGCAAAAAAAACAAACCCTTGCCACATGATGGTTTATTCATTAGAAGAAATAATGAATTTGGTACAAAATTAGATACAGGCATTAAAGATTTAATAGAAGAAGGAAATTTGGTTGTTCCACAAGACATTCGTTTTGATGACTTTGTTGCATTAAATGTCAATGGCATACCCTTGCCTAGATCCGGTGAATCTCTTGCAGTTAGCTATGGAGTAGCTGAAATTCCAGCTAACCAAAAGCGTGACAATCGAGCAACTCATTATTTGGAAATAGCTCTAAGAGCATCTAATTCAGCTCCTGCAAAACACCAAAAAAACGAAGCACCACCTGTTAATTACATTTTTGTAGTTGATACAAGTAGTTCTATGACTGGGGAAAAATTAGATAGTGTCAAAATTTCTCTGCGGGAGCTATTTAAAAAATTAAGAAAGGATGATGTCATTGGCATTATCACATTTGACGATAAGCCGAGAACCTTGTTAAAAGCTACGCCTGTAGGTAAAATTAACCAAAACGAATTTGGTAAAATCGTTAGTAATCTAAGTGCAGACGGAGGAACAGATATTAACTTGGGGTTATCCTATGGCTTTGATGAAATAAGTCGCTATGGTAGCGAAGAATCGTTAAACTACGTCTATCTGTTTTCAGATGGGAACCCAACCTCTGGAGAAACTGACTGGATTAAAATTAGAAAAAATATAGCCCAAGAAACACGTACAGATACTCGCTTATCAACGCTTGGTTTCGGTTCAGATGCTAACCTTAGAGAACTCAATGCTTTAGCTGGAGTAGCAGGAGGAAAATCTACCTTTGTCACTCGCCCCGACGATATTCAAATCAGCCTCCAAGAAGATTTAAGTAGAAGAGAATATCTAGCTGCTGTCAATGCACAAATCAAGGTGGAAATTGACCGAGATATTGAAATTTTCCATCTATATGGACATGACCAAATTACAGACCCTGTTACTAGGGTTGCTGTGGAACAAGATATTAAGAAAGCTAAGCAGAAAGCTAAGGAAGATTTTGACGTTGAGTCCCAAACTGATATAGTAACGGAAGAAAAAGGTATCCGTATCTTTGTACCAGATTTAGCTGTTGGTGAAACCTATTGGATAGTTTTTGAACTGGGTATTCCGAAGGAAAAGAAGCAAAATCCAGTTGGTGTAGCAACAGTACAATATGTAGATACGTTCGCTCGCAAAGATGAAAAACATGAGTTTCAACTTGCTTCTCAAGGAAAGATACCCAATGATTTTGTAGTGCAACATGCCTTGGGACTGTGGACAAGCGAAGTCATTTTCTATGCTCTTGATGACCTTTATGAGAGAGATATTGAAACAGCAGAAAAACGCCTTAATAATCATGTATCTACACTACAATCTGCAAATACCACTTTCCAATCGGACATACTGGCTGATGATGCTATTACACTAAACAAATTTGCATCCCTGACTCAAAATCTTGGTAAAACAAGAAGTGTTACAGATGTTGCTTCTACACCTCAAGGAAGTCTTATCGTTCATGAACTAAACAAGTTTGGTAAGTCAAGAAATGGTTTTGTTCACAGAAAATAGTGAGTTATTACTTATTACTTAGGTAAAAATCATCTGACTGATTCGATGCTTCGGATCTTCATGATCGTTGAACCCATAACAAACAGCATCCCCAAGGTTAGGAGAGCGACCGAGGCGCTTACGGGTCAAATCTTTCTTCTCAATCTTGATTTTTCCGGTACTCAACTCCTCATACCAAATATTAGCTAAGTCTTCGATTACCTCATCCTCATACTCTCCCAGCGGTGCTACAGCTACCTCACCCTGCTCAAATGCTTCTCGCATCTTCCAGAAGTCTTCAGCCTTAACGTTGGCGAATTGTACCGGGTCTTTGGCTGCTGTGCCCCAATTCACCCCATCAGCCTCAAGCCCCTCCTCAATCAGCATTGCCAAAGTTCCAGCACCCACACCAATCTGGTCTACACTGACACGACCAGGATATTTTTTCAGAATGTTTGTGGCTAACCCAGCTGCTCTGGCAGTATCGGAGCGATCGCCTAATGTTACCTGCTCTCTAACTATATAGAGTACCGAACCACGCCAGCCAGCCAACCCGTGAGAGTCACCACCATCACCCACATCCAGTCCCCATCGCCACTCATGTCGATCAG
>JAAHGR010000681.1 GCA_010672425.1 Symploca sp. SIO2E6 | reverse complement strand
TGTTTTAGGCCGAATGCTATGCTGCTAAGCACCATGCTACCCTCTCCACCCCTACACTGTTTATTTTCAGCACTAACTGCTCTAGTGATGGCAAAAAACTTTAACAATTGCAGTCCATTAAAATGGACTTAAGCTATTAGACGTGGATTTAAATCCACGGCGGGTGAGGTTCTTCAGAACACGGAATTAGCAATGTTGAAAAGATAAAATCACGACGCGATAGGCTGTCCAGGGTGCAGTCGGTTAGAAGTCCGACTTCTTAAAGAAGTCGGACTTCTGGATTTGAGTGGTACAGTTAACGCGCCGAGGGTAAAGCATTCGGATACAACGATGTTGGTGATGTGGGAGAGATTTTAGCCCGAATGCTATGCTGCTATGCACCATGCTACCCTCTCCACCCCTACACTGTTTATTTTCAGCACTAACTGCTCTAGTGATGGCAAAAAACTTTAACAATTGCAGTCCATTTTAATGGACTTAAGCTATTAGACGTGGATTTAAATCCACGGCGGGTGAGGTTCGGAGATTTGCGATCGCCGCGATCGCGCTAAATAAATTCAACGCAGCCTATCATATAGTCTGGGCAGTCTCCATGAAAAAATTTTCACCATCTGGTTGCAATTAGGATTATTTTTTGCTATCATCCTGAATGATAGAGAAAGTTTACGCAGATAAACTATCTCCCCCTGCCAGACCAGCCAACTTATCCAATAAATTCTCTCACCTCATCAATAGACAACTTTGGCAAAAAAATACTGACACCCTTGTCCATAGCTTGCAACTCACACAGCAAGCCCTAGGTAGTAGAATTGACGGGTTAAAACCATGACTAGTGATTATCTATTGCATGACATTTCTACTCAGGATCAATGTCTTGAGGTCACATCGCCAGCATCCAGAGACCATCGTTGGTATCAAGGTCTCTCACTACATGTCGATCAGGACATACTCGGAGGGCGGATTGTCGCCTACAAGATCCGTTGGTTTAATAATAAGTGGTCTAGCTGGTTCGTGCCCGGTGTGAATGATATCGACCACAAGTTCAACGATTCACATTTCTCTAGAAATACCGCAAGGCACAATACGATGCGCAGGATGTGGTCTTATTTTTATGATCACGAGCACTTGTACATTATCTATCGCCCGAAGAGGCAAGAAGATAGCAGTATAGCGCATCCCATATCCCAAAACAGTACACACTTCAATCGTAGTAGACCACCAGCTCAGCCAACTCCTCATGAGCCTGATTATAATTTTCCTCAACCAAGACCAGATGATGCTGTTTTAGGGGGTGAAGTGCCACCAACTGCCTAGTGCAATTTAGAATCCCCGTCTTTTTAAAGCAGTGATAACTCAAGGAATTAGCAATTTTGAAAGGATAAAATCACGATGCGATAGTCTGTCCAGAAGTCCGACTTCTGGATTTGAGTGTGGGTGGGTTGTAAAAAATTTCGTTGATGGTTGATATTGAGACTGTAGGGGCATAGCATTTGGCATTGGTATCAACTTAACCTAAAACTCATGCCCCGCAAGGAACTTAAGTTTTTTGCTAATAGCACCAAGTGATCTAAAGATGACTCAATCGGCAAAAAACATATTCAGTCCACTTTAAGTGGACTTGAGCTATTAGCTGGTGAACTTAAGTTCTGGGTGGGTGTAGAAGCCAACCATTAAGCTATCGCTATCGCTATCGAAGCGTGTGAATAACGCTGCTGTTAACTTGTTTTATCTGGGCACTTTGATCTACTTTCGGATTATTCGACCTCAACTCATACCACTTACTCAGCACCATGACTCTTGTAAAAACCCCTCCTAATCTCACATTTACCTTAGAGCCAACCTTACTCAAACGTTGGACGGTACAGGAATACCACCACATGAGTGAGTTGGGCATTCTCAATGCTAATGAACGAACTGAATTAATTGCTGGACAAATTACCCTAATGGCTGCGAAAGGAACTCCTCATGTAACCTCACTGCATTTGCTGGCAAATGCTCTACGCGACAAACTCGGCAGCACTGCTCTGATTCGTACCCAAGACCCCATTCAACTGGATAATTTATCAGAACCAGAACCTGACTTGGCGATCGTTCAAGGTACAGTCTTAGATTACACTGAAGAGCATCCCCGTCCTGATCAGGTTTATCTGGTAGTTGAGGTGGCAGACTCGACGCTGAAACAGGACTCTCAAGTTAAAGATAAACTTTATGCCCAAGCAGGCATCACTGAATATTGGGTTTTGGATCTGAAAAACCGTCAACTTCACATCTTTCGCGATCCTACTCCCACAGGTTACACTCGCCATTTGATTTTCCGTGAACCAAACCAAGCTTCTCCCTTGGCATTTCCCAGTTGCATTCTTTCCCTGACCTCCATCCTACCTCCAGTTACCTGAATTTCATCCCTGGTTTTGAAGTTGTTCGCAAGTTGTTGAGTGATCGGAGATTTGAAAAGATGAAAAGGATCAAATCACAATGCGATCGACTGCCCAGAAGTCCGACTTCTAACAATGTAGTATGGAGATTGCCGATCGCGGCGATCGCGCTAAATAAATTCAACGCGCCCCATCATATAGTCTGGGTCGAGGCATTCCCAAATCAAGATAAGACTGCGTATAATTTCTCCAATAGAACGACTACCCTGGCGAGTGTAAACTATCCCTGCATGAGTTATGCCGATTTGATGGAGTTGAAGGAAGTCATCATCGAATGTAAAGATTACTCTTGTGCCAGACAAAGCAAATGCAATTTGTTCTTCGTCGGATGCACCAATGAGTCCTTCTTCAGGAGAAGTTGTTACATCAATCTTCCGCAATCTCAAACCCTCAGCGATTGCATTGCTAACACTTTCATCGAGATGGAATCTAATTACTTGTAACAAAATTGCCCTTACTTATTTTTTCAATGATAGAAGGATTGTCTCCCTGCATTTCCTTTGCGAAAGCCTCTCCCTCTCGAATTTGTTGCCTGATTTCTTGGAAATGATCGTGATAGTATGCCAAGGCTGCATAAACATCAGCAAGAGTAATGCTGGGGTGGTGATAGATAATCTCCTCTGGGGACATGCCTAGTCTTTCGTGCCAGATGACGATATTCTGAACGGTGATGCGATGTCCAGCAATGCGAGGTTTGCCTCCACAAGTTCCAGGGGTAATTTCTATGTGTTCTGAGATGGTAGGTGTTATTGTCATATTGGTTTCTCTAGTTTTTTGATGTATTATATAGTGAGCGCTTACTGCTGCTGTTGTTTAGCATAAGTATCCACAAAATTACGAATCATGGCTTGATAGGAAGTATTGTAACGTTGAGCCTCGCGTTTGAAAAACTCAATGCTTTCCTTAGTGAACTCCATTGTCACCCTTACAGTGTTGGTTTTTGGCACTAACTGCTCTGGTGGTGGCAAGAAATCTTTAACAATCGTAACATTACCAATTGGTTCTGCCGGATCAGGTATTGTGTTGCTCATAGAATTTTCTCCATTTACGCCATTCAGCTGCACCAAATATACGAATCACTTCATCACGATAAGTAAAGCGCACCGTTAAAATACGGTCTTTTACTTTGCCGATACACTCACCAATATATAATAGTACAAGGTAGCTGGGCAAAAACGGGCTAAGAGATCTGCGATCACACTTGAAAGAAAATGTCACAAGGGAGTAAAGAAAATCACACACAAATTCTCAGATCAGAAAGTTTCTGACATCCTCAAAGGCAAAAAAGGTAGTATTAAACAAGCACAACTTCCCCAGGGAGCACCAAGTTGGGACGAATTAAGTGAAATGACATGGGAGCAAGTTGAACAAGGTGCAGTAGAAAACCTCCCTGGTTTTAAAGTTGTTCGCAAGTTGTTGAGCGATCGGAGATTTGATAAATGAAAAGTAATATATTTAACAATTTAGTTTCATTCTTGCAAAAACTCGAACAACAAGGAATTAGTTATACTTTAGCCCATCATCGTGACGAAGCTGTGATGATTACTGTAGCTGTTCCTGGGGAACGATGGGAAGTTGAATTCTTAAGTGATGGTTCGGTAGAAGTAGAGAGGTTTATCAGCAATGGAGAAATTGTGGGAGAAGAAGCATTAAGTGAATTATTCCCTCGCAATACTGAGAAAGACCAACATGTTGTTGGGGCACTTCAGAACACGGAATTAGCAATATTGAAAGGATAAAATCACAACACGATCAA
>JAAHGR010000680.1 GCA_010672425.1 Symploca sp. SIO2E6 | reverse complement strand
TTTGGGGAGGCTTCATCGGTTAGAAAAACCCGCTCATGAGAAAAATACGCCTATTTTTTCCACTATCGGTGCTTGATAAAAGCCTTGATATACAGGAGTTTCAGCTATTATTGTCACCCCGTCAGTACAATGGCTTCAAATGGTTAGGTAGATCTATTTCTTTGGGCTCACAAATTGAAGTAGTTGGAAGACCGCTGAGTTCGCATAAATCTCTAATTTTTCTGCTTAGGAGTTGAATAAAAGAACCATTTTTACCTAGCTCAAAAATATCATTTTTGTCTAAGACAACTATGAACTTCTGGGTTTTAGCATGAAAAAGTATCTGACGAAGCCGACAATCTCTGATTGAACGCTGTCTAGAACTTTCGTTTTTAGGAAATCCACTTGCTCCGTTCAGTGTGAAGAACACGCCAAGACCAACTGTACTTGAGAGGTTTAGCTCCATGATGCTGCATAGTCGTGCAAATTGTTTGTCCGGCAAGGCTTTCTTGATCGCTTTTGCCTCGACGACGATACCTCTCTGGTTTTCTTTAAGATAGAGCAGCTTACAAACGCATAACCATTCTAGTTGATCTCCGCTGACTAGAAGATCGTATTGAGGTCCTGGTGATTGAAAGCTCTTAAAACTTGTTGCTCCTTTCAATCCCTGAAAGACCAGAAAAGCTATTTGTTCTAGCAGTTCCCCGCCCCTTATTCTCTCTGATTGTGTAGGATTTTGTAGCTTTATCTCTCTGAGCTGATCTAGGTGCTCTGAGAGTCTTGTGTCTGCAACATACAAATAGGATGCAAACTTGTCTAATGCCGGATCGTTGTTGTTAAGAAGTTCCAGGGCATTGATACAGCGCTTTGCGCTGTAATGAAGTACACTTTTCCGGAAGTCCCCGTGGAAGTAAAAGCGTAGCATCCTCTGGCTTCCCCCTTTCAAAGGGGGACGGGAGGGGGATTCAAGGGGGACGGGAGGGGGATCAAGACTGTACCGCATAGCAGAGCAAACTGCTGTAATTGATTGAACAAGTTCCTCTTGGCTAGGCATCACTCAATCAAACAAATTCGATTGGGTGAATAGACTGTGCCATAACATCAAAAGACAACTCATCGTAGTCGTCAACTACCTTGTCACATAAAGGGCAAGCCCACGGCAAATCAGGAAAGCCTTTACCGTATGGAATTGCCCCTGCTGGCACTTCTGGATCACATTGATGGTAAATGAGAAGTTTGTTTTGACAAAGCCCTTCCGTCTCAAGAACAGTTAAAATTGCAAGTGCGTGGGGGTATTTCAATCCCAAGCGAGTGGCAAGCTGATGTGGCATGGCTTGTGTACCTTGCTTCCTGAAGTGCCTACTAAGTTCAGCCTTATGTTCGCTAGACAGGAAGTCTAAGCGTCCTTTACAAATGAAGCTGGGCATTGCCTTAGCCTCGGAGTCCAAGTTCCTTGAGTAAAAAATTGAGTACACCAGTACTACCTCCATAGTATCTTGAATAGCATTTTAGGTGTTGAAGAGAATCTTGAGTGGAGCCCTGCTTAAATCCAAAGTAACAATGTGCTTTGAAGAGATGCTCTAATTGATCCTTATTGTTTTTGTCCTGAGAGCTAGCTTCTCTCAAATTTGGTTTCCTGTCCAGCCTAAATTCATAAGACTTAGTACCCCACTCTTTGATAAGAGTAAGCAACAGAATTGCTTGATCTAGGTGCTTCTCTGTTATCTCGGTGAAGGTGAATCCATCCCAATGTAGAGCAACGTAATTACGACCGACTTCTGCGATGACAGGCCACCGAATATCACGTTTGTCATCTTGGCTCGCTTCACCAATTCCTCTACGGACGTAGTCAGGGATTTTAGAGATGTGAATGTACCATTTCCGAATATTAGTAGAGTCTGTGATTGGACCATACCAACCTTCCTCACCAAATTCCCAGAATAATAGATCAGGAGATTTTAGCTCAGGTTCTATTTGGCATTGTCCTTACTTTAGGCTCAACCACATCCTTGATTTTTTGACGTACTCCAGCAGAACTTGGTTCAAGGGAAGTTGACCTTGTTTAAGAGCATGAGCGACACGTATGACAAGGTCTTGCTTCTTTTCTTTACTTGATGCTGAGGGAGCCAGCTTTCGTAGGGTTGGGGCATTGAATTCTGGGCTGGAAAGGAATTGGATACAGAAGTCGATGCCTGAAGGGAAGCCATGATCCACAAAGGCTTTAGGACTCCTAAGATGTCTTGCTAGCTTTGCCATAGATTGGGTACTTGAAGACCATAAAGATTTTAGTAGATGAAGTTTAGGTAAAGAGAGAAGCAAAATTCAATATTCCCACTTATCCTGATTCTGACTCATCGGCAAGATTCTGGATTATGAAACCTGGAAAGACGGCTTGACAAAGATCTGTATCAACCCACTCAACTGTGTGTTGGGGGCATAACGGCATTAATGGGAAGATTTAATTAATTTATTATAACAGATTTGGCCTTAATGATTCAAGATAAGAAGGTAGGAGAGTTATTGTAAAACAATGAAAAATTTACCTAACTGGATTCCTAACCCCAATGCCTGGATGAATGCGATTCTTCTACTCTTGCTGATTAGGGGAATTTCTGCTCTCATCAACATCATTTTGCAAATGAGTGAGTCGCTGATGGCGATTTCACCTAAAATCAGGATTGTGTTTTACTTTTTGGTTTTACTGTCGCCGATTTTAGTCATTGCAGTTGTCCATCATTGGCTTTACATTTTTCTAGATCGTTTCTTTCCGAATAGTCGTTCCCCAGAGATGAGTAGTCCTCAAGGATTCTTTCCGGGTTTGATGAGTTGGTGGGAAGGGTTCTATGGCTGGCAAGCGATCGCTCTGGCAACATTGGTAAGTACTGCTGTTACCATTATCTTTTTACCCTCATTTAACTCCTTATCCCAACTGCTGGATGGGTGGGATGGGGTAAAGAGTTTCTTGACAGTACCGATGCTGATCCGTTTGGTTACTATTGCCTATCTGTATCAGTTGGAACATTTAGTGCGAGAGCATTTGATGTCTATCGGTTCTGCTTGATAACACCTAAAAATGTAGGTTGGGTCGAGGCAACGAGACCCAACACAACCCGCTCCAATGTTGGGTTTCACTTCGTCACACCCAACCTACTGGCGTGACACAGCTAAAATGGTGTAATAGGAAATCGACGGCTTCCTTGTCAAATAAGGGTTTGAGCCAAAATCTATTCCCTCATTTTAACTGTGTCACGCCACTACGGCTTAACCATAGCTTGATCAGACGACAGGCAGGATGCCTGTTCCACTCATAACTGATAATTGAATTTGGATAAGATGACAGGCAGGATGCCTGTTCCACAATAATGCTGATACCTAACACCTAACCAATTCCCAGGCGACTTGCTAAACCGGGAGTCCAGGGAATCAGGGTAGCTGCCATCAAAAATAGGGCCAATAAACCGAAAATTGCTCTCGTGTCATCGGGTTCGGTGATTTCATTCAGGTTAGGACGTTCTTGGCCTCTTTGCAAGAAGAGAATCACGATCGCCCAGTATAAAATGATCGGGTTTGCGGAATTGACAAAGGCGATTATGCCCAAGATAATTAGCGTTGCGATCGTGGTGCGGCGAGCGATTTTACGTCCGTAGATGGCCTGCACAATTCTGCCTCCATCTAACTGTCCTGCTGGCATTAAGTTTAAAGCGGTGATGAGCAAGCCTAACCAACCGACAATTGTCAGCGGATGAACATTAACTAAAGTTTCTTGTAGGGAAGTTCCCAGGAAAACTCGTGCTAGGGCTCCCACCAAAATTGAACCCTGGAAAAACTGAGCTGGTACCTGAAAGGAACTGCCATTATGAGAAAGCAATAAGCCACCGATGAGTAGCAGTAGGGATACTATACCACCAGCTGCTGGTCCGGCTAGGGAGATATCAAACAAGGCGGTGCGGTTAGCCAACAGAGATTCAAAGCGGGTAATGGCACCAAAGGAGCCGATTTGCCAGCTGGGAATGAAAAAAGGCAAACCGATGCGTACATTGTAGCGCTGCCCTTGCCACCAATGACCGAGTTCATGAGCTAATAGCACTGTTCCAATCCCGATACTAATGGGTAGTGCTTCGGCAAACCTCTCCAGATGCTCAAAAAAATCAAATTTCAGTAGCAAACTAGCTGCTTCTAAGGTTGTGGCAATTGTCACCAGGAACAAACACCTGCCAAA
>JAAHGR010000068.1 GCA_010672425.1 Symploca sp. SIO2E6 | reverse complement strand
TATCTACTATCTCTATGTTACGGATACCTCTCGCTGCTTAACGGGAATTGTCTCCCTGCGAGATTTGGTGCTTTCCTCCCCAGAGAAAACCTTAGGGGAAATTATGACTCGCGATGTGGTTAGTGCTCCCACTAATACAGATCAAGAGGAGGTAGCACGTATGATCCAACGCTATGATTTATTTGCTCTACCAATTGTAGATAAAGAAAAACGTTTAGTGGGGGTTGTGACAGTAGATGATGTGATTGACATTATCGAGCAGGAGGCCACAGAAGATATCTATGCCTTAGGCGGTGGTGTACAATCGGCGGGGGACAATTATTTTCAAACGAATTTGTTAACAGTTGCTCGTAGACGAGTTCTCTGGTTGTTTGTCTTGCTGTTTACTAACGGTGTCACTAGTACCATTATCCAATCCCAAGGGGAACTTTTGAAGCAAGTAGTGCTCCTCGCTGCATTTATCCCTCTGCTAACTGGTACTGGTGGTAATGTTGGTGCTCAGTCTTCTACTGTGGTGATTCGTGGTTTAAATACCGATGAGATTCGTGACTTGGGCACCGCCCAAGTAATCTGGCGAGAGGCTCTAGCTGGGACACTGCTAGGGACAATTTTGGGAACCGTAGCAACGGTATGGGCTTACTTACTGCTACAAAATTGGAATATTTTCGCTCCCTTTTCTGTAGAAGATGGTTTGATTGCTATATGTGTGGGCACTAGTCTCATTGCGATCGCAATTCTTGCTTCTGTTACTGGTTCGGCATTACCGTTTTTGTTCCGTTCCCTTGGCTTAGATCCGGCTCTGATGTCAGCACCATTTATCACCACAGCGGTTGATGTTTTAGGGGTGCTCATTTATTTCAATATTGCCCGTATGATGTTAGGACTTTAAACAAATATTTCCCAAAAGTAAAAATTTGTAAACCCTTTAAATATCTGCATTTCGGAAGATATTTTAGGTGCTTTTTACAAAGTAAGATTGTAATTACCCTTTGGGAGAATAATATATATGAATACTTTTACACTTACTGCAATTGTTGGGTTAGGTTTAGCCTTGTCAGCCAGTTCTGCTACTGCTGCATCTTTAAACACTTCTGGCACTTGGACAAACACCGAACCTGCTCTTAGCATTAGCGGAGAGGGTACTAACACAATTTCTTGGGGGACAGGTGGTACAAGCTCCTATGTATTTGAGGGAGTTTCAACAACAGTTGAGATTGATGATTTAATTGATACACCTTTCTTACTAGGTCAATTCACCCACAACAACTTCCCTATATTCCCTCCTTCACTTGAATCAGCAACTTTGAATATTGATTTCAGTTTAGATTCCTTCAATCAAACCTTCTCATTTGATTTCACTCATTTCGAGACACCAAACAGTGACACTCCCTGTGCTGCAGGAGGTGTACAGCCATGTCCAGACTTAGTTAGTTTCCCCAATGAAGGGTCTAGTCAATTAATTACCCTCGATGGCATTGATTACAATTTTACATTAATTGGTTTCTCACAGAATGGTCCTGATAATGCTGTCAATGAGTTCTTGACTCTGGAAAACCAAACTAATACTGCTGATTTATTTGCCAAACTCACCGAAGTTCAAGAAGTTGAAACTGTGCCTGAGCCTGCTGGGTTACTGGGAATACTTGCCCTAGGTGGAGGCATAGTCACCCTAAAGCGTAAGCGAGGGAATTAGGGAATGGAGAATGGAGAATTGGGAATTGGGAATTGGGAATTGGGAATTGGGAATTGGGAATTGAGAATTGGGAATTGTATAATCCTTCTGCCTCCGGTTCCCCTCCAAGGAGGGGTTAGGGGTGGGTTAGAGCCTTATTGCCACCAAAGTGTAAGTGTATTCTCACGAACTTGATATTACGCTGAGATTAGCTCAGGAGTATCAGCATAATCTCCACATAACCATTGCTCTTCCCTAAGCCAAACCAAACCACGGTTTTTTACCCTTGATTCACACAATAAAAAAGGATAAGTTGACCCAAACAAAATTAATTCTAAAAACCTTTCTTGTGTCTCATTTCCGTGAGTAGTAAAGAATTGCCACATATCAGATTGACCATCTCGACGACGGTTGGCAAAGTGTGGTTGACCATCCTCGGGATTCCACGTTGGTTTACGCAGATAAATAATCGCGTTTCCGCTACCCTGATTGTCCCAACACCAAGACCAAATGTGGTTTGCTGTTGTGAAATTGGCACGGAAGCTCTCTAGGGCTCCTGTTGTCTCATTATAGTTGAATGAACCTAGACCAATACTTTGGGAACTACTTATATCGAAAAAGACTAAGGACATTTGTCCAGAGTAAACCATTTTGGCTTCCCATCGGTAAAAAATATTCATAAGTTTGATCACTCACTCTTGTTATAGAATAGGGAATAGGGTTGACCAGAGAGATTTTAGATTTTAGATTTTAGAATTGAAGAATTCAAACGGTCACAAGCCCCTAAATTCATTTATATAATAAATCTTCAATCTTCAATCTTCAATCTTCAATTGCTTGACATACTGTTGTCATAGGCTACGGAGACAAGGGATTTTCATCCTTTGTTGTGAGTGACAACATTTGGGTAGAATGCATTCCCTCCGGGGTAACGAGCCCTCCAAAACCTTTAAAAATCAAGCTTTGAGCTATATAAATTTTCCCAAAGATGAAGTTTTATTAAGATGCTTAATTGGTAGTACCTGTCTAGAAAATGGTATTTTAGATTGATACATAATCAGATATTAGCAATACTATAAGGTTCTTATCAACCATTTTTGCCAATCTTTACCATTACTTTTTATAAAATTCAATTTTCCTTCAACACTTTTAAATAAGATTAACTAAATTATGCAGTATTCATTGAATTGAAATTGCTCCGTAAAAACACGTAATTTTCCTAAAAACAAATTAAAAGTCATCCATAATATCCGTAAAATCACTTAGATAAGGCTTACTGAATGAGTAATGAGTAATGAGTAATGAGTAATGAGTAATGAGTAATATCAAGGAAAGGATAAACAGTTATAATTCCCAATTCCCAATTCCCAATTCCCAATTCCCTTACTTCTCAAGAGTTTAATGCTCCCGCCGCCACCAAGCGCGTACTAGTTGAATTTCTGGGTAATCGTAATTTTCTCCTAGGTGTTCACGAATGGTTCTGAGGGAATGCTCACCAACAGTTTGGATCGCCTTAATGATTGGCTGTTTCTTTTCTGGGGCAACCAGTCGGTTTAAATCAACTGGCTGTTGCATTTCAATTAGTTCACTCAGATGATTGATGATGGTTCTGGAAGTGAAACCTCTTCTTTCGGCAATTTCTTCTACACTCAAATCTTGCTGGTACAGTTGCAGCGTCTTGATGTGAGTATCAGAAGGCAGAGGTACTGGCAGTTGCTGTTCCTGACAAAAGCCACGGATTTCCGAAACAAATTGCTCCCCATATTGGTTGGCTTTGTAATCGGTGACGCCAGAGATTTGGGTAAACTCTTCTAGATTTTTGGGCTTGTTCCGCGCCATTAGCTTGAGGCTAGAATCAGCAAAGATCACATAAGGGGGAACTGATTGGAAATCAGCAAGCTGCTTGCGTAATCTGTACAATCTCTCAAATAATAGTTCGGCTTCCGCTTTTCTGGGGTTAATCTCTGCTAAAGTCTGAGCCTTTGATGTTGGGGTGACCGCAATTTGAACCTGACGTTGCTTACGTAGTACTTCCCAACTACGTTTGTTGAGCTTGAGCACCCGGTAACCATCCGTAGTTTCGTCCATTAAACCTTGGTGCAAAAGCGATCGCGCCAGCATTTTCCAGGCATCGGCTGTTTTATCTTTGCCAATACCATAGGTAGAGAGTAGGTGGTGTCCATACTGCTCAACTTTCTTCTTCCTCGAACCCCGCAGCACATCAATAATGTGAGTTGTACCGAACCGTTCCCGGCAACGAGCCACACAGGAAAGGAACTTTTGGGCTTCAATAGTCCAATCTTCTATTGGTTTAGGATAACAACAGTTGTCACAGTTATCACAATTGCCGGGAAATCGTTCACCGAAGTAGCGTAGTACAATTGTCCTGCGGCATTCTGTGCCTTCAGCGTAGTCGATGACCTGACGCAGTTGTTGACGAGCAACCCGCTGCTCTTGAGGGTCAGGTTTTTGGTCAATGATATAGTCAAGTTTGGGGATATCCCTGGTGCTAAAGAAAAGGGTACAATGAGCTAATTCCCCATCTCGTCCGGCTCTTCCTGATTCTTGGTAGTAACTTTCTAGGTTACGAGGTAAGTCGTAGTGGATAACAAAGCGTACATCTGGTTTATTGATACCCATACCAAAAGCGACGGTAGCTACCATAATTTGCACGTCATCCCGGATAAAGCGGTTTTGATTAGTTGATCTGGCTTCATCACTCATCCCGGCATGGTAAGGTAGGGCAGAAATCTGATCATTCTGTAATCGGAAGGCAATTTCATCCACCTGGCGACGACTGAGACAGTAAACGATGCCCGAACCTTGATGAGAGCGGATTTGTTTTAATAACTGGTTGTAGGCTTGGCGCTGCTTCGGTTGAACGTCGTAGTAAAGGTTAGGACGATTAAAGCTAGCAATGTGAATCCCTGGTTGGCGCAGGGTCAGCTGTTGGATAATGTCCTGTTGCACTCTGCTGGTAGCTGTAGCCGTCAGAGCCAGCATAGGAATATTGGGGTAACGCTGGCGCAGGTGTCTCATCTGCCGATATTCTGGGCGGAAGTCGTGTCCCCAAGCGGAAACGCAATGAGCCTCATCAATAGCAAAAGCCGAAACACCAATTTGGGATTGCACTGTGTCGAGAAAGGGCAAAAATTTCTCTGCCAGCAACCGTTCAGGTGCCATGTAGAGGAGTTTAATTTTACCTCTGAGGATCGCTTGTTCCCGCGATCGCACTTCCGAGAAACTCAGACTACTATTGAGAAATGTTGCTCCAATACCATTATCTCGCAGAGCATCCACCTGGTCTTGCATCAGGGAAATGAGGGGGGACACTACCACTGTTAAACCCGGTTTGAGTAATGCGGGCAGTTGGAAGCACAAGGATTTACCCCCACCAGTAGGCATAATCACCAGTAAATCCCGGTTGTGGAGGGCTTCTTCAACGATTTGTCGCTGTCCTGGACGAAAGGTATCGTAACCAAAGAAATGTTTGAGTGCTTCCTCCAAAGATTGCAACTGGTACATGGTGGATGATTCGCTTGGCTGATGATGGGATTATTCTACCAAAAAAATGGTAGAATCCATGAGTTAGGCCATAAGTAGGTTGGGTGTAGCAGTAGCGAAACCCAGTCAGCACTAATGCACAATAGACATCTCCGAAAAAGAATCTAAAACCCTTCAAGATGCCAACCTCCGAACCAAGAACTTTTCAGCTGGACTTTGAAAAACCCCTGGTTGAGTTAGAGAAACGAATTGAGCAAATTCGTGAACTGGCTACAGAAAATAAGGTCGATGTTTCTGACCAAATTCGGCAACTCGAAACCAGAGCCAAGCAACTACGTCAGGAGATCTTTGGTAGTTTATCACCAGGACAGCGCCTACAGTTAGCCCGTCATCCTAGACGTCCAAGTACCCTAGACTATATTCAGGCCATTAGCGATCACTGGATTGAACTTCATGGCGATCGCGGTGGTGCTGATGATCCTGCCTTAGTTAGTGGTATTGGCAGTTTAAACGGACTCTCCGTAGTCATGCTCGGTCATCAAAAAGGTCGAGATACCAAGGATAATGTGGCTCGCAACTTTGGTATGGCATCTCCTGGAGGCTACCGTAAAGCAATGCGAATGATGGAACATGCCAACCGATTTGGTATGCCCATTTTGACTTTTATTGATACGCCGGGAGCCTGGCCTGGTGTTGAGGGAGAAAGGTTAGGTCAAGGAGAAGCGATCGCTTACAATCTCCGAGAGATGTTTCGCCTGGATGTCCCGATTATCTGTACAGTTATTGGTGAAGGCGGTTCTGGTGGAGCTTTGGGCATCGGCGTTGGTGATCGACTATTGATGTTTGAACATTCTGTGTACACTGTAGCCAGTCCTGAAGCTTGTGCTGCGATCCTGTGGAAAGATGCTGCACAATCCCCACAAGCAGCCGCTGCTCTCAAGATTACGGCTTGGGATCTCAAAGAATTAGGGATTATTGACGACATTTTGCCTGAACCCTTAGGCGGTGCTCATTCTAACCCATTGGCAGCAGCTTCTATCCTGAAAAAAGGACTGCTACAGAATCTCGAAGAACTTTCTCAACTAACAGGTCAACAGCGCCAGGACTTGCGTTATCATAAGTTCCGTAACATAGGCGTTTTCACCGAGCTTTCTAATGAGCACTGCTGAGTAAAGTTTTGGGGAATGGGGAATTGGGAATGGGAGATGTACCTCACGAAAATTCAGTACCTCGAAACCTTAGCACCTTAGCCAAAAAGCTAACAGCTGATAGCTAAGAAGATGATATAATCATCACTGTAACAATTGTTTACATCTCTCTCATTTTATGACTATTGCCTCTTCCAATGGTTTAAATCTTGCTGAGTCTATTCCCAAACTAGACCTCACCAGTAATTTACCAACACGACCCGATCACAACACCCAGAATGGTCAGCAACCCAAGTTGCAGCAGTCTACGGAAGAAATGAACGAGGACATGATGAAGGCTGTGCGGACAATGTTGTTGGAGGTTGGCGAAGATCCAGAAAGGGAGGGTCTTCTCAAAACTCCTAAGCGAGTGGCAGAGGCAATGCGATTTCTGACCAGTGGCTACAATCAATCCTTAGAAGAACTGGTTAATGGAGCCATTTTTGATGAGGGTCACAATGAAATGGTTCTTGTCCGGGACATCAATTTCTTTAGTCTATGTGAACATCACATGCTACCGTTTATGGGTAAAGCTCATGTCGCATACATCCCCAATGACAAAGTAGTGGGATTGAGCAAGTTAGCTCGTATAGTAGAAATGTTTGCACGGCGGTTGCAAGTCCAGGAACGTCTAACTCGCCAGATTGCCGAAGCAATTCAAACCATCTTGGAACCTCAAGGTGTGGCCGTAGTTATGGAAGCTACCCATACGTCTATGGTAATGCGGGGCGTCCAAAAACCCAGTTCCTGGACAGTCACCAGTGCCATGCTCGGTCTTTTTAATGATGAACAAAAAACTCGTGAAGAATTCCTTAACTTGATTCGCCATCAACCTAGTTTCTTTTAAGAAATGAGGAAGCAGGGATTAGGGATTAGGGAGTAGAGAGTAGAGAGTAGAGAATTGTTGCCAATTCCCCATTCCCCATTCCCCATTCCCCATTCCCCACTCCCTACTTAATTAAAAATCATGAATTATGATCCCCTTCCTCTTAACAAACCACCACCAGTACCCCTGCCAGAAAATCTCTGGGGCGATCGCTGGCGCTTTGCTACTCTCCCTGCAGGTAATATAGTAGAAGCATTTCGCGATCACCCGATTCCGATTTTACAAATGCCAGAATCTCTCTTACCCCTGAATTTAGGTCTAGCATCCACTGTACCAGTACCAGGGGTAGTAATTGATGGGGGACGACAGTCAATGGCTCTAGCACATTGGCTTCAGGAGGCTCAACCTGTTAGCTTAAACTATATTCCTGGCACACCAAATGGATTAATCCTAGAAGCTGGGTTAACTCAAAGGTGGGTAGTTGCTACTTTTGAGGATCAAGAAGTAGCAGTAGCAGCAAAGAAGTATCAACAGCGTCAGCAGCAAAGTCAAGGTCTACATTTTTTGTTGGTACAACCAGATGATTCAGGAATGACCTATACGGGTTTTTGGTTAATGATTAAAGAGCGCTAGAGGGGCGCAAATCCCTCTAACGCTCATTACTTGATGGCCTTAACCTTTCCGAATCTGGGACAGCTGTTTTCGGAATCTCAATCACCGGTTGGTTAGCACTAATCATTAATGGTTCCGAAGTTACCTCAGGCTGCGGAGACTGAGCTAATTGTGGCAGAAGTGACCTACCACCACCAGAGAAAACTCCCGACACGGCACTGACAAACAAAGCAGCAACGGCGGCTCCTCCCCAAATAAATGCCTTGCGAGACCGGCGGCGGTCAATTTTTGAGAATACCTGCTCTGCTGTTTCAGGGGCTGTAGTTTCCCTGGTTGGGACTGGCAACTGCTGTAGTCCCTGACGCAATTTCATGAGTCGGGTATATAGACGCTGCATATTCGGGTCTTCTGATAGCAACTCTTGCACTTGATAGCGCTCTGCTGCTGTCACTTCACCATCTATATATGCACTGAGCAATTCAAAGCGATCGCGCTGTAGACTATCCATTTCGTTGGCAGTTTCCTACCTCAAACGTGTACTAGCTTTGCAAACGGCGGTTATTATAGCATTACTACAGAGTCATGCCAAGCCCCCTAGTGAAGGATATCTCACTACACCCTATTTTACTAAGAAAAAATTACAATAATGCAATATCTGTCGGCAGAAGACTCATGCTTAAGATTCTAAATAGGTTTGTAGCTGAGACTGTAGTTTAGATCTGGCTCTAGCAATCCTCGATTTGACAGTTCCTAGGGAGACTCCAGTGATTTCTGCAATTTCTTCATAAGCCATGCCTTCGATTTCTCTAAGGACAATGGTGGTGCGGAAAGCCTCTGGTAAACCGGAGATTGCCTGTTGTAGTTGTTCGTAGAACTCCCGCGTTGTCATGTCTTCTTGAGGAGAAGCCTCATCTGAAGCTATTTCCCATTCCATCTCCCCATCGTCAAAATGACGTGGAGCATCTAGGGACAGGGGACGAGCCACTCGTTTGCGTTTGCGTAGCTCATCATAGAAGAGATTAGTAGCAATACGGCTCAACCAACCTCGGAACTTAACTGGTTCCTGTAATCGCTTGATATTCCGATAAACCCTAATCCAGACTTCTTGAGCCAAATCGGCTCTGTCTTGCCAATCGGGAGCTAAGTGATACAAGATCTTATCGACATGAGACTGATACCGACGCAAAAGTTCGGCAAAAGCAACACGATCAGGGCGAATACCGTCCTGACAGCACAAGATCAAGTCATAGTTCGAGAGTTTGTCTGGTTGCACTACTTCTGGTACTGGAGGAACTATGGCCTCAACTTTTGACCAGGAGGATACAGAAATTGGTTGGCTCATGGATGGAATAGGGAAATAAAACATCCTTTCTCCTTCCAAGACGCCCAATTTCATCTTGAGTTCCCACTATAACAGCAAATATAAATATATGGTATTACAAATTAGGAATTGGGAATTGGGAATTGGGAATTGGGAATTGGGAATTCCTTCCTTGTCTTCCTTGTCTTCCTTGTTGCCTTTGTCTCCCTTATCTCCCTATCCCTCCACACTCCCCACACTCTCTTAACTGAGCAGTCTTGAGGTCTTAGGTGGGATGATTGCCAAACTGGTCAAGGTACTTACTTTCCGAGTGATTAACTATAGAGAGTCTAATAACTTACTCAAAACTGGCTCTATGCTACTTTGCTTTGCCTCCGCAGGATTACTTGTGCCGCAAGCACTACAGGCAGCTAAGCAAATACCACAAACACCCAAAATTACCCCTGCTTCCCTGATTACCCCTATAGTAAATAAAGCGATCGCAGCTATGAGTTCTCAGCTAGTGGTTGATCTCAGTGATGCCCAAGTGTACCTTTACGGGCAAGAGCGATTACTCTTAAGTTACCCAGTTGCTGTGGGTAAGTCTGGTTGGGAGACCCCCACCGGAAGCTTCAAGGTTCTACACAAGCAACACAATCCTGTCTGGCAACAACCAATTACTGGGGATTTGATTCCTACCGGACCAGATAATCCTCTAGGAAGCCGGTGGATCAGTTTTTGGTCTGACGGCACTCATCAAATCGGGTTTCATGGCACCAATGATGAGCAGCTAGTAGGACAGAAAGCTTCCCATGGCTGCTTGCGAATGCGAAATACTGATATTGAGGAGTTGTATGAGCAGGTAAGGGTGGGGACGCCAGTTGTTGTGCAAGATTGAAGGATGGGGAGATGGGGGGATGGGGAGATGGGAGGACAAGGAGGACAAGGAGGACAAGGGGGACAAGGGGGACAAGGGGGACAAGGGAGATGTTTACACTTACCAATTCCCAATTCCCAATTCCCCATTCCCCCATCCCCCATTCCCAATTCCCAATTCCCCATTCCCAAAATAACAAACAACAAACAACAAACAACAAACAACAAAATTCCCCATTCTCAATCTTTCTCAAAATGGGGGGCGTAAATTTGCAGTAAACTACTAACCTGGTTAAAGATGCTATTTTCATTGCTTTTGCCGAGGGCTTGACGCTCATAGCCAAAGTCAGGTCGATCTATATTACAGGCAATTGCCGCTGCAACTTGCTCTGTAATTAACTCATGTAACTCTTTTTGAGCTCGCCGACGCTGATATCTAGCGCCTTCTTCAGTCGTAGCATACAGAGGAGGAAGTCTATTTAAGGCATAAGCCGCAATATCTCCGACATCCAGGGGGCAATCGCCATACTTTTCAACTTCAGCAACCCGGTCGAAGGCTTCAGCGAGTACCAACTCCTCCATAACATTGATAAATTTCTTACGAGGAACCGCAACTACTTCACCAGTTAACAGTGCCCCCATAAGTTGATCCAATGCCATATATTCTTCCATGGACAGCTCTGATGCTGAGTTACATAGTTGCCCCATCTCTGTTTCCATGAGCGGAGTTAAGTAACCTTCTTGCAGAGCTTGTTGTACGATTTCTTCAATACTCATGACTTCGGAGTAAGTTTCCCTGTAACAACTAGCAGGGGGACATTCTGTTTTCATTTTTTTCCAGCGAACATTGAATTGGGTTAAATTTAGAAAATCACAACAAAACTTCAACAATCTTCACAATGACTGTTAAGTTAGATCGTGTTTCTTAAATGAATCTGACTTACTAGATTGACACCCCAACATCATCCCTCCCAGGATATACAAATTTGGGAGGGAGCGCCACTTTTTGTGAAAACAAAAAAATTTAACTGATGGTGTTGGTTCAATCGATTCCTTGGAATCTCCACGGTACAGGATCGATCGCTTGACCATGAACATACAGACCCCAATGTAAATGAGGACCAGTTGAGCCCCCTGTAGAACCAACGGTTCCGATCCTTTGGCCAGCTTGCACAAAATCTCCTTCCTTAACCTCAATCCGGTGCATGTGCAACATGATACTGAGAACTCCTTGACCGTGGTCAATTCCCACCGTGTTACCGTGAACTCGGAAGCCTTCCGCCTCCCTGCCTACTAGTCCCACTCGTCCCGCTGCTGGTGCGATAATCGGTGAGCCGGTTCCGGCGGCATAGTCAACGCCACGATGGTAGTAGTTTTCTGCCCAAACCCCATTGTAGTAACGGCGGACACCAAAAATTGTTGAAACTGAACCACTGTTAGGTCTTAAAAAATTCCCGTTCCAGAATTTCTGTGGTGTGACTAACTTCTTGAAGGCTGCCACCCGACTCAGTTCCATCTCCGTGGCATTAGAACCACCTCCTTTGAGCCAGATCCGTTGGGTGGGAAAAGAGCGATTCTGTAAGGAAAGGGTGATATTCTTCGTTTCACCATCGCCTCTCACCTGGATTGGTAAGTTTCCTGGTTGATCCAAAGGTGTTGTGGGTAGTAAGGCTCGATAGTAATTGGAATCTATGGCAAAAACAGGGTAAGTTTGTTGCCGCAGGGCAACTGTTGGTTCTGAGTTAGTATCAGTTTGAATAACTACTGAGATGGTATCCCCCAACTGAGGATTTTCTGGTGTTACTCGCACCTGCAAGGCAAGCACTGGCTGACAAAGGAGGCTAACACCAGTAGTCATACCTATGGTTAGGGTTGTCAGCACTCCCTTGACTAGAGATAAGGGAGTGAAGGAGTGAGGCATCATGGGAACTCTCATCGAATCTTAGAAACTGGGTTTTTCATAGGACGATAACGAAATATCCGCATTCTACCCAAAGAAACTCGGTTTCGGCAGAAGGCAGTCCCGATGAAGGGAGATGGGGAGATGGGGAGATGGGGAGATGGGGAAGCAGACGCACCAGACGCGGAGAATTAAAACCCCACCTAAAATTTCGTTCACCCCCCCATTAAAAAGAAAGTTTCCCATCTCTTGACATTTTTGTAGTATGCATGTAATCTAAAAATAACGTAAATCTCTAGCGGATGTCTACTTATGAGTAGATCTGCATAGGTTTTTACGAGCGGTGGAAATGTTCAACCAATCGTTCTAATATTTCCTTTATCAAATTAGATGTTTAGGTATTATCCATCTAATCACCAATGCGATCGCTATGATGGTAATGGTTATTTTGTTCTTGGACACAACTCGAAAGCTAAGTCAGCACGATAGAAGCACACATCAAACTCGACAAAGAAATTCATGTGTCCAAGGATCATGGGAGCCTCTCTAGATTCTGTCCAGGCAAATGCAAGCAGTACAGGAGAAAATTCAGCAACTTTAGCTGATAAAACTAAACCTCGTGCTTCCTTCTGTGCTAGATTTCCACTCAACTGAATAAGGACTGTTTGTTGCTCCCAAACTGCACCTAGTTGCAAACCGACTTCATAAGGCAACACATTGACGCTTGCACCTGTGTCCAGCAAAGCCATTGCTTCTACAGAACGATTTTCGCGAGAGAGTGTGATTGGCAAATATGGCATTGTGTTAGAAAGACCAAGCCTGTTGGTACGCTCAATGAAAGGAAATCGCTTGCCGTCAATCATGGTATTCTTGCCTTGCTGCTACTAGCAAATCTGAGAGAGTTTGAGCAGCTTCAGGTGCATCATAGGGAGACCACACAACAGCTTCAGTAGATGCTAGTTGATTGAGTAAACTTTCTTGAGTCTGAGGGTTATCTGGAGCAAGTTCAAAACCCTCTTCTTTGGCTACTGCCAGTAACAGAACATGGATAAGTCGCAGCTTGTCTTGATGAGATAGCCCATGGATAGCAGGCAGTAATTCAGAAAGAGGCATAGAAAGAGATTAATAAACGCAGTTACTATTTTAATACTGATTGGCCAGGGGAGATAGACTTAAGGGAGTAATTGAGGTTTAACCACGGTGAAGTTTTACTACCATCCGATTTCTGGTAATGCACGTCGAGTCTGGATTGCTTTACTTGAAAAGCAAATTCCCTTTGAACCAATTTTGCTCCAACTTGATGGTGATCAATTGCAACCAGAATTTCTAGCTATTAACCCCTTTCATCATGTTCCTGCCATCGTTGATGATGGGTTTGAAGTCGTGGAATCCTTGGCAATTTTAGATTATCTGGAAGCCAAATATCCCACCCCTTCCTTGATGCCGCAGGAGGTAAAAGCAATCGCCACAGTGCGCATGGTTGAGTTAGTTACGATTAATGAACTTGTACCTGCAACAGTGCCTCTGATGCAACAGATGGTGCAGCTATCCGTTGCTCCGGAAAAAATAGAGGCAGCACAGCAGCGGATTGCGAAGGTTCTTAGCTTTTTTGAGAGCAAACTAAGTAATACTCCCTATTTTGTGGGAGAGAACTTAACTCTAGCTGATATTGTTGCCGGAAGTTCAAGCTTTTTCCTCAGCTTCATGGGTATACCTGTAGATAGTTACCCTAAAGTGAAAACTTGGTTAGAGCAACTCATGCAACGAGAAAGTTTTGTTACAACAGCTCCTACTCCGGAGCAAATAGAAGCTGCTAAACCACTGGCGAAAAAACAGTTGGAAAAACTCTAACTTTTTGAGCGATCGCAGCTATTGTAGGTTGGGTGGAACGAAGTGAAACCCAACAGTATGATTTAACAACCTTCTTTAGTGTATAGCACAGACTTTGCCCATATATCATGGATAGACTTAGCGATCGCAGTACTTTTAGATATAAGCAAATTATGTGCTTATTATAGGGAATATCTTAGCATAAATTAAGTTCTTTGTTCATCATTGTGGTACTGGCATCTTGCCAGTACTTAGATATAGACAGGCTAGAAGCCTGTTCCACGGGTGGAATTTTACTGTAAAACTGAAGTTAGGAGACTTTTGGTTCTAGCTTGTGGTTTCTGTAGTCTAGAAAAGGGAAGAATAATCATGAATATCAGCAATGAGGTGATGATCGATGTAGGACATCAACTTAATGGCTATACCTTACTCTAGCTAGAGAGCCGGTCTAGCATTCCTAGAAACCGGGTTTCTGGCAAGAATAACGACGAAATATCAGCACTTTTCCCAAGAAACCCGGTTTCTGGACTGACACTCTGCTACAGTAAAGATAAGCTCCATAGTAAATCTGATGGTCGTCAAATCCCTCCAGTGGACAATTAGAGATCTTGATGCCATGCCTGATGATGGCGGTTGGAAACGTTATGAGATTATTGAAGGAGAACTATTTGTGACTCGTGCTCCTCACATTCGTCATCAAGGTGCAGGCGGTAACATTCATGTTGAACTAGAACTTTGGTCTAGACAAACTAAACTCGGCAAATTGTTCCAAACACCAGGAGTCATTTTTACCCCTACCGATGCGGTAATTCCTGATGTAATTTGGATTAGCAACCAACGTCTCGCCAATGGGATCGATGAAGCAGGACATTTAACAGTGGCTCCTGAATTGATAGTTGAGGTTCTCTCCCCTGGCGAACTCAATGAACAGCGAGATAAAGAAGTTAAGCTAAAACTCTACTCTCTGCAAGGGGTTCAGGAATATTGGATTGTGAGTTGGCAACTAAAAACTTGCCTTATCTATCGCAGAGCAAATACTCAGTTACAACTTGTCAGAACTCTCCTTATTGGTGATACCCTTACCTCTCCATTACTGCCGGGATTCTCAATTCCCGTTGCTCAGGTTTTTCTCTAATGAATATACAGCAGTTTGCTCTGCTATGCGGTACATTGTTGATCCCCCTAAATCCCCCTTAATAAGGGGGACTTTTGGAGCTATATTAACATATTTTCGTTTATTTATCCGTACTGGCGCGACACAGCTAAAATGGTGGAATAGATGTAGGTTGGGTCGAGGCAACGAGACCCAACGCTGGAGCGGGTTGTGTTGGGTCACTTTCTAAAGCTCTACCCAACCTAAATTTTTAGCTGTGTCGCGCCACTACTTACCTTATCCCAAGTGGTATTCTAGAACTTATTGAGTAGAAACCGAGAAGGGGTTATGGAACTATGACCGTAACGGCTTATCGTTGGACTCTTGATCGCTATCACCGAGCGATCGCTTCTAGCATTTTTGATGATCAGCCCCTCGAATTGTTGAAGGGAGATATTATTGTTATGTCCCCAGAAAGAGAACCTCATGCCTACTATAATACGGAGACAGCTGATTATCTCAGGTCATTGTTAGGCGATCGCGTTAAAGTGCGAGATGGAAAACCGATTACCTTGCCCAATGACTCAGAACCGGTTCCAGATGTAGCTATTGTCAGACCCTTAGGGAAACTCTACCTAGAACACCACCCCTACCCAGAGGATATTTTTTTGGTGATTGAATTTTCCCAAGCAACTCTTGGTAAAGACTTGAGTAACAAAAAATCCCTCTACTGGCGTGACACACTTAAAATGAGGGAATAGATTTTGGCTCAAACCCTTATTTGACAAGGAAGCCGTCGATTTCCTATTCCACCATTTTAGCTGTGTCGCGCCACTACGCTGAAGCTGGGATTAAGGAGTATTGGGTGGTTAATCTTAAGGATACCTGTGTCCATGTCTTTCGCGATCCGGTGCAGGGGATTTACACCACTGAGTTCATCCTCACAACAGGCACAATTGCTCCTTTAGCTTTTCCTGATATCCAGGTCCAAGTTCAGCGTTTGATGAGTCCTTGAATTAGTGCTTTGGAGGCAGAAGGCAAACCCACCCCTAACCCCTCCAAGGAGGGGAACCGGAGGCAGGAGGCAGGAGGCTGCAAGGCAGAAGGCTGCAAGGCAGGAGGATTATACAATTTTCCATTCTCCATTCTCCATTCTCCATTCTCCATTCCCAATTCCCAATTCCCAATTCCCAATTCCCAATTCCCAATTCCCAATTCCCAATTCCCAATTCCCAATTCCCAATTCCCTAATTAGGCGTTGCTGAATCAATGCCCATCATCTTAATCCCTGTGCCAATTGTTGAACAAACATTGTATGTTCGACTGTAGCTAAACCTAGCTCCAAAACCTGCCGCACTTCCATTAAATCCCCTACCATCAGGGATGGCACTGACAGCCATAATCCTGGAAACACACTACTGCGAATAATTCCTTCAGCGTCGGGTTCTAACCTCACATATTCTCCTTGTTGCCATTGAAACCAATCGAAATGGCGCTCATACATTTGCCAGATTAAATACTCCTGTACCTCATTGCGACAATAAACCTTTAACTTATCTCTCAAGTCGTAGGAAGCGCTGCTAGCAGCAATTTCGACAATTAATTCTGGCGAGCCTTCAATATAACCATCTTCACTGATGGTTGAGCGCCCATCTTGTTCAATTCTTAATAGTGCATCCGGTTGGGGTTCGTTGTCGAAATCGAGGCGCACAGTAGTATTATCTGCTACTTGAACTCCCGGTGTTACTGTCCAATAGGCCCCCAACCAGGCGATAATTTGAGCATGAGGTGTGCCGTGAGTGACTCTAACTGGAGACCCCATATAGACAATTCCTTCGATAAGTTCTGCTTTTTTTAACTGAGGCATATGATCATAACGGTGCTCAAATTCGGCACGAGTTAAGCGATCGCCATTTTCCAGTGGTAAAATTTTCTCCTGAGTCAGCATCTAGGTATGCTCCTCCTGTCTTGCTCTTCTTATTTTATCCTTATTCATTTATTGAGAATTGAGTACAGGCTAGAAGCCTGTTCCACGGTAGATTTGTGATCATGCCTATAGATGCGCTTAGCTTTACTGATACCGTAGGTGATCGCAAAATTGCTACTAAGCGATCGCATTTCCAGTATGCTGTCCCACATCGGGAAAACTCAATATTGGTAAATTATTATCCCGTAGGGGCGGGTTCACCGATCCGGCAAGCACATTGACCAATCAATTTGGTAAACCAGCCCCGGTGATACCGTTGGGGCTGGTTGAGTGCTCAATTATCCTGTAGTTGGCTTCATTTCAGGTAAACCCGCCCCTACATAATCAATAATCTATCGAATACTGATCAATTGCAGCCAGCGTTGCCTATTTGTTTCTCAGGGTACTATATATGTGCGCACATTCCCCGATTATCCAATGGTATCAAAGAATAGCAGCAAAGTCAACTCATACGAATAACCAAAAACTGATTATCCTTGCCAGTGTTTGGGAAATGGCCATTAAGCAAAGCAAAGGCAAATTAACTCTTTCTTTACCAATTGAAGCTACATTACGCAAAAGTGGTATTCTGGAACTATTGAGTGGAAACCGAAAAGGGGTTATGGGACTAAGCTAAGACGCATTTAAATTGGGTTGTCCTAATCTCCGCATCTCCGCGTCTCCGCGTCCCCGTGTCATTTCTTGGATTACCTCATGGAGTAATGCGCTCAATTTCTTCACGAACGACTTTGCGTAAAACTTCTTCTAGAGGCTTATGGCTCTCTCGAATATGCTGGCGCAAGGCTTCATTGATCAAAGTTTGGTAGTTTCCTCCACCTGCAAGATGTACTTGCTCACGAAACCACGCTAAAACCTCATCATCTAGGCGAATTGTAATACGAGTTTTGCCTGATGGTATCGGTTCAATCGCCCCTCGCTTTCCTTGACTAAAGTTATATTCTGTTTCCATGACTATCCCTCCTCAAACTGCTGCCGTTCCTGCCGAGTTGCTTTACGAGCAGAAATGAGCCTAATCTCATCTCCCCGCAGCGTATAGACAACTACCAAAACTCTACCAAGCGCATCTAGACCAATTGTGACAAACCTTTCCTCGTCAAACCGTTCGTCTGAAATGGTAATTGCCAGATTATCCGAGAAAACAGATACTGCATCGGCAAAGTCAATACCATGTTTGCGAAGATTTTTAGCTGCCTTGTCCCGATTCCATTGGTAAGCCATCTTAATTATAGTATGCACATCTGTACATATTACCAAGGGCAACCTCGTAACTCTGTTTGCAGTCTCTCCAAATTCCTGACTTCACCTTATCTAATTCTTAACCTAGCAGGTGAGTGATGCGATCGCACTACGAACTTCTTGCCCCTAACACTAAACTCCTAACGAGCAGCACTTTATGTTACAATTATCATTGAGATATATATGGCTCTATCAGTGTTAACTAGGGTTTGAGTAATGTCCTCTCTAGAAATTTGGGTTGCTATCACAACTATTATTGGTTATATCGCGACCACAATAGGTGTGCTGCTCTCCGATAATTTTCGTGACTTGGGGAGAAAAATTGATTTTGGCCCTCCCATTTATTATGATGAGCAAGCTATATTAGATAGAGCAATATATTGGCGATGTTTTAGGAATTCGACGTAATTTTGCCTATCAAGTAATTAAGTCTGTGGGAAACTATAACGAAATCTACGAGAGAAACTTAGGCGAGTTAATACCCCAACGCAAACATAATTCTCTATGGCGGGATGGTGGACTACTGATTTCTCCTCCGTTTACATTACCTACTAAGTAGGTTTTGTATGGAAATTGACTAAATTTAGATCTATTCATTAGTTAAATGCTATACTATACTCAAAAAAAAACAAGGTTTTTGACTTTAATCGGTTTCTTGAGTTTATCTTTACTAGGATGCTCGCCTCAACCAATTAGTCAGCCCGTTCCTAGTAACCCTAGTAAAGGAGAAGTAATTGGTCAGTCTCCTTCTGGTAATAAAGAAGCTGATTACGGTGAACTAATAAACAAGATTGAGCATGTCAACAAAACTATCAATACTGTAGCTTGTAAAGCTCAGGAAGGAGGTTCTTATGTTAGTAAACGAGCAACGCCACTAATTAAGGAAGGTTTTAAGAATTCAATCGAAGCCGTTCAAAATCATAAGTCGATCAAAGCTGTTCAAAATCATATTCCTGAGACATGGAAAGATAATTCTCAAGAATTTATAGAGGCATCCAATATAATTTATAATGAATTAAATATAAACCTTAAATATTTGCCTCCTGATCATCTACCATCGGTTGGTCTAACTGGAGATACTGGCACTTTAAATCTAAGACCCATAACGCTAAAAGAGTTCCCTAATGGTGGCAAAATAGTGATGGCTCTTCCTTGTAACAATCCTACTCAGTAACTCTGGATTATATCAATTCCGGTGGCATCGGAATGATTAAAAATCTGGCTTTCTGGTTAGAAAACATAGATGCTGGAGGGCGCAAGCTTTGCGCCCCTACATTACGAATATTATCCCAATGTAGCCGGAATTGATATTACAAGGTGCAGAGATTGAGACAGGCTTCTAGCCTGTTCCACGGTGGATTTGTGATAATGTCTAAAGATTCTGGTGGGGGACTCAAACCCTTGCTCCCTTTCGGTCGCCAGAAGGCAGACGGCAATTGGCATAAAAGTAAACCTTCTGCCTTCTGCCTTTTTGTTGATCAATTGCAGCCAGCTCTGGTTAGTTTCTTCTCAGGCCACAATATAGGTGCGCACATTTCTCTATTATCCAATGGTATCAAAGAATAGCAGCAAAGTCAACTCAATTGTTGTGCTACCGTGGAACTGGCATCTTGCCAATACAGAAAAAAGAGAGTTGACTGATGGAAACAATAGATATTAATGAAGCTTTGCCAAAAATTTACGAACTACTGGAAAATGCTTCCCTAGGAGCAGAAATTACAATTACCAAAAATGACAGACCTCTGGTTAAATTAATATCAGCGTATCCTCACCAGACAAGACCTCCCCTTTTTGGTATCGACAAAGGTAAGATATCCATAACCGATGACTTTGACGATCCCTTAGAAGATTTTAAGGATTATCAATGAAATTTCTTCTAGATACTCATACCTTAATTTGGTTCTTCTCTGGTAATCCTAACCTCAGCAATACTGTTCGTGAGATAATAGAAGATACGAATAACCAAAAACTGATTAGCCTTGCCAGTGTTTGGGAAATGGCTATTAAGCAAAGCAAAGGCAAATTAACTCTTTCTTTACCAATTGAAACTTACATTATGCAAAAGGTGAGTTTAGAGGACTTTGCACTACTTTTTATTCAATTAAATCATCTCGGATCGATTTCAACTTTACCTTTTTATCATAACGATCCTTTTGATCGACTTTTAATTACCCAAGCCGCAGTAGAAAATATACCGATCTTGAGTAGAGATGTGGCATTTGATGCTTATCGAGTTAAGCGCATCTGGGATTAAAATAACACAAGTTCAGATATTATCCTTGTGGAACTGGCATCTTGCTAGTGCTGGGATTAAGACAGGCTAGAAGCCTGTTCCACGGTGGATTTGTGATCATGCCTATAGATGCGCTGAGCTTTGCTGATACCGTAGGCGATCGCAAAATTGCTACTAAGCGATCACTCTCTCAGTATATAGTCCCACATAGGGAAAACCTCAATATTGGTAAATTATTATCCCGTAGGGGCGGGTTCACCGATCCGGTAAGCACATTGACCAATCAATTTGGTAAACCCGCCCCGGTGATACCGATGGGGCAAAGAAGGAAATGATAACTGTTTAGGCGGACATGATACTA
>JAAHGR010000679.1 GCA_010672425.1 Symploca sp. SIO2E6 | reverse complement strand
CCTGTACCATTAAAATTTAAGTCAGTACTCAAGGTAATATTTCCATCTTGAGTTCCCCCTGCTCCTGTAATTATGGTGACATTAGCACCACCAGTAAGAGCAGCAGTGATTAAACCAACTTCCAAAGTTGCATCA
Source organism: Symploca sp. SIO2E6 (assembly GCA_010672425.1). Taxonomy (GTDB): domain Bacteria; phylum Cyanobacteriota; class Cyanobacteriia; order Cyanobacteriales; family Coleofasciculaceae; genus Caldora. Next base: position 4,069 of record JAAHGR010000679.1, on the reverse strand, counting down.
TCACCGATTGCCTCAAAGGGATTAGCAAGATTGATATTATTATTTCCTGCACCATCAGGTACAATAGTGATGTTATAGGGGTCAATCAACCATTCTCCCGCCAAACCGAACTCAGCAGAGACATCTGGAGTGGTAGTAATCTGGAAACTTTGCAATCCACTAGTTTCCACAAAGCCACCATCGCCACCCAAGGCTCCACCACGAGCACTTATTTCCCCATGGATATTAGCCGCCTCTTCAGCAAAAAGAATGACTTTCCCACCATTTCCTGAGGCGAGCGCATCTGCCCTAATAATCGAGTCAGGATTAACAAATATCCCCAAGGCATTCGGCACAGGACCTTGACCCTGCACATCGCCACCAATCAAGACCCTGCCACCACCATTAGTACCAGAGGCGTCAATATTAGCTCCGATTAAACCGACGCGATCGCCTAGTACATTGACTGTACCACCTATATCTCCAGTAGTATCAACAGTACCGGCAATATAAGTAGAGCCTGTCTCTTGAGGAAGAGATATTCCCGAACCACTCAAAGAGATAGTACCATTATGATTGACACTAACATCTGTGGCATCTGCTAAATTTCCTCCCGTTAGCAACTCCGGTAAATCAGGGGTCAGGGAACTACCGCTCCCAGGTAAGGCATTACTATTATCTATATTCCCGATTGGCTCTAATTCCAAACTTAGCACCATGCCTTCCTGGCTGATCCGTACTACATTTTCCCCTGGCACAGCCGCAATGGTGATATTACCTCCTGCTGTGGAAATGGTTCCTGTATTGATGACCATACCACCCAAAAGAGTCAAGTTTTGACCATCATTTAGTGCCAGGTTACCAGCATTGACAATAGTGCCTGGTTGGTTTGTGGTAAAAGCAAAACTATTGGGGTCACCTACCAAAGCCTGATAGTCGTTAGTACCCACTCCTGCAAACCAACCTCCCTCAAAACCAATGCCATTAGCAGTAGTAGCGGTAAAACTAGCTGGCAAATTGAGGCTGGCATCTTTACCAAAAACCATTCCAGCCGGATTCATTAAAAACAGGTTAGAATTACCACCAGTTAACTGAATGAGACCATTAATTACCGAAGCATCTCCACCTACTACCCTACCAAGAACATTACGAATTTGGGGTGTAGAGAGGAAATTAGCAATCTCGTTATTGCTCAGACCAAATTGTTGGAAACTGTGGAACAGATTTGCACCATCTCCGGATAAGGTTCCTCCAGTGATATTATATTGATTGCCATTAATGGTGACGGTAGTATTCGTACCATCAGGGGAAGTAATAATAGATTGTGCCTGAAGCGGTTGGACACCGACTACTCCCAGCAAAGAAAAAAATGGGGTCAATGGTAAAAGTAACTTCCTGAGCAAGGATGCCATGGTTTTTTGTTGATTAATTAAAGCGTTTCTCATTTTTATGAAGTACATAGTTAAACTTCAATGTCCCCCTTTTTTAAGAGAAATTTAGGGGAATCGATATTTAACTGGTAACTCCTAGAACTGCTATAAGTGACGTAAATAAGGATAGGTAAGATCCCTATACCAAAACAAATTTATTATTGATGCCAAAGTTTAGATGCAATACTTTTAGTTGGCCCTGATGACCTAGATCTCACTTCATCATTTAGGTAGAACACACCTCTGACTGTTGCTAAAACAAACTGGCTCTAATTTCAATATACACAGGTATATTACTAAATGTCGATAACTTCTTAAAGTTTTTACTGAAATTTCATAAAAATCGTGCTGTACTGCTAGAAACAGTACTGTTACAAACTCTCTTTATGTATAAAAATATGTCCACCTTAAGTTAGGTTTTATATCATGTCCGTGTAATTACTTATAAATAATAAAAACTTCTCCCGTGTCCGGTGCGTCAGCTTGAACGATAAGTAGGTAGGTACAAATGAACGAAGGCATGTCAACAAATGTTAAGAGTCTAAAATCCTCTTTCCTTCTGCCTTGGAGCCTTCTGCCCTCTGCCTTACTTCAACGACCAATATTTTCAACGACCAATATTAATGCCAACCTACTTAAGTATTCAACCGGACATGATATTAGGTGTTAGGTAGTAGTAATATTATTATTTCTTCACAAAAAAGTCCCTGGACTCACGCTTGCCTGATTGGCTCACTTCTAAGGGTAGGAAGATCGTCATTACCTCTCTCTCTTGGGGTCGCTGCCGCACAATCAGCTTTCCTCCTAAAGCTTGGAAGAGGTTTTTGGTGACATTGAGATTTAAACTGAGACTACCAGTTTCTGGCTGGAAGATCAGTAACTGACCAATGGATTTTACGGTGGAATCACTTGCCTGGGTACCCTCAAGGGGGTTACCGGTTTTTGAGGCATCTGGCTGAGACTGGAATTGTAACTTTAGCTGGTTACCAGCAGGAGTAACGTGCAACTGGATATGACTCCCGGTTGGTAGGGAACGGGTGAAACTTTCCATCAAACCGGTTAATACCTGCTCAAGCAGGTTAGGATTACTCACCACAGTTGGTAGCTGCTGGGGCAAAATAACATCTAGGGTTAAATCCCGACGCTGCGCCTGCTTTTGCCAGCGAGGGATACTTTGCCCAAAAATCTGAGCCAGAGACATGGAGGTGAGGTTAACCGACATTTGCTTAACTGCTGCGGTTTCTAACTCCACTGCACGGAAAATTAACTCCATGCGGTTGATTTGTTCGGTACATTCGTGATCAATAATTTCCAGACGCCGTTTCACTTCCGGAACCAAATCACGACGTTTTAGCAACAGTTTAGTTAGGGTACGAATGGTAGTCAGAGGTGTTCGGATTTCGTGAGTCAAAGCTTGCAACAGTTCCACATCAGGGGTTGCTTCCTCCAATTTGGAGATTTTCTTGACACCCCGGTCCTCTGTTTTCACCATTGGTTGCCAGCTCGGCGGTTCGTCTCCATTCAAGCTTAGTTGCTGCCGGAAATTTCTAACAGTTGCGTCCGTTTTTGGTGAGTGGTGATGGGATTTGCCGCTATTACTACCAGATTGAGTTAGTTCCCTAGAAGCAATTAAATGCTCGCAAGGAACTGATATCGTATCAATTTGTTCTGCTGGAGGTGATGCTGGTAAATTATTGAGGAGCAAACGACTAAACTGCATCACAGTTCGGTAATCCGGTGTTTGGGGTGGAAACTTTTGGACCAAAGCCTCCAAGTGTCTGAGTTGATGGGAGCTAGTTAACAACATCCGAGGATATAGAGAAGCCCAAGCTTGTTGAACATCCTCAGGATCGAAGGAAAAACGAAAGGCTCGAATGCCATGCTGGTTTTCCCCCGCAGCCATAACTAAACTAAAGCTATGGGAAAAAACTACACAAAACTGTTCGGTTGTCAAGGGGTCACCTGGGAGCAAAGGTAGCTCATAGGCAGTACTAGTCATCTGCTGAGTCTGGCAGGATGTTGCAGGAGGCAACAAAGAAGGCATCCCAACCAAAGGATTGAATAATTCGTCAGTACAAGTTCCTGTCTGGAAATGAGCCAGGACATCCGGGTGACATAAGACTGGTGTCGGGCCAGCGATAATCAGTCCTTGAAGTGATGAAGAGTGACCAGCAGCCCCATCTAAGTCTGAAGGTGCGATCACTTCCAAGAGTAACTGTTCCAGGGAAGCGATCGCACTCGACCATTCCCGCTGAGCTTTAGCTACTGAACTATCATATCCTTTTGTCTTGCGACTAGTTACATCTGGTTGAGCAACCTGTTCCTGGAACCCAGTCTGTTGAGCCTGGGTCAAAATATCACTTAAGCTTGGCAAAAACCATTTTTGCACCACGATCTACCACCATTAACTGGGAGTCCAGTACTTGCAAATTTTTGTTCTCTTGATCAAGAGGATAACTATATTATTGATCTTTCCTAGGTAGTAGAACCGAACTAATCAGTCGCAATTGCCGTTATTGGGTATGGGGAGACGCGGGGACGCGGGGACGCGGGGACGCGGGGATGGGGAGATGGGGGAGACAAGGGAGATGGGGCCCCAATGGCCGGTTTAGCCATGCTCTTGGTCGTTATTCTAAATGCCCGAATCAGCATCATAGTTA
>JAAHGR010000678.1 GCA_010672425.1 Symploca sp. SIO2E6 | reverse complement strand
ATAGCCGAAGAATATCAAAAATCCTCTCAATTGCCAGTTCGCTGCTATGTTGAGGAGTATACATACTTGAATCTGCTTGGTGATCTGAAGGGAAAATCAATCCTCGATCTTGGTTGTGGAGAAGGCTCATACACCAGAAAGTTAAAGCAGTTAGGTGCTACACGAGTAGTAGGAGTGGACATTTCTGAAAAAATGCTCTCCCTAGCGAGAGAGAAAGAAGATCAAGAGCAACTCGGCATTGAATACATACTCAGTGATGTGACTACCCTTGGCTCCATTGGCAGTTTCTCCCTGGTAGTTGCCTCCTATTTACTCAATCATGCCCAAACCGAAGAACAACTGCTCAAAATGTGTCAGACTATCGCTGCAAATCTGGAACCGGGTGGTCGTTTCCTGAGTATTAGTAGTAATCTTTCACAGCCTCCTTCCTCCTACCCTATTTGTGAAAAATATGGTTTTACTAAAAGTATTGCCTCACCGCTTGCAGAAGGCACAACGATCACCGTAACCTTCAAAATTGACGAACAAAAGTTCAGCCTCATTAACTATTACATCAACCTTTCCTCCTATGAATCTGCCTTCCAGAGTGTTGGCTTTAAAGAGATTCGCTGGCATCCCCCCAGGGTCTCTCCAGAAGGCTTGCAGAAATTTGGTCAAGATTTCTGGCAGGATTTTATTGATTATCAGCCTATAATTGGCATTGAGGTTGTATGATTCGATTCATCTGGAGCATAAAACCGAACACTTAACATCTAATTAGTACCAACCAAACAACCAGTTACCAGGACTATTGGGATCCTCACTGTAAAAGAAATCACGATTCAGTTGTCTTAATTGTTCGAGATCGATTTGACCATTCTGTTTCACGTCAAGCTTGGTGAAAGCCTCTTCAAATTTGTGGTCAGGAAAAGAACCAGGTTGATAAGGGTTACCAAACAAGTCATAAGCGATCGCAAACTCAAAATACTCGTCAACGGTAATGTAACCATTCTGATCAGCATCAAACAATTGGAAAAAGCCTTCGGTTATGTCAAGAATAATTTGCTCTATCTTTCCGGAACTAATCAGTTTATCATAGGCTTCTAACCATTCATCCAAGTTAACTCGATCATCTTCATTCTTGTCAGCCATCTCTTTAACTTCCTTCCAAAGCTCCGAGTACTTGACTTTCAATTCCCGCAGTACTGACCAAGGCTTACCTTGGCTAAGTTTATAGGCGAGCAACTCAAAATCCAATCGATTGACTTCACCACTATTGTAAGAATCGTAGATATTAAACAATCGGATTAACTTACGTTGTTGTAATGGTTTGAGCATAACTATTCTTTCTTGAGAGATTCTACAATTGCAAAATTTACTACAGTCTTAACCTTAAATCAATCTAGTACAAGGAGGCTGCAACCCACCCCTAACCCCCTCACAAGGGTAGGTTTTTTACATAAGACGCTAGGGTTGGTGAGACAAGGAGGACAAGGAGGGAAAGTAGACAAGGAAGAAAGAAGATGAATGTATATTAGGAAGTATTCACGGAAAAAGATGATTGGGGAAATAATCTATTTAAGGAAATACCCTTACCGCAAAGTAAATCGGCAATAATATTAATTATTCCTTGTAAAAAACAAGATATAGTTCGATTGGTTGGCTTCAATCTAAATTGCGGTTCTTCATATTTTTCGGCAATTACTTTGTCTTTTAAGTTGTCTGATAAATATTGCTGTTCATCACTACCAACTGTGACAGTCCAGAGAGTAGCTACTGCCATAGCCAACCAGATTCTCTCAGCTCTAGCTGGTTCTCTTAGTCTGGTTTTGTGCCACTGCCAACCATCACTATTCACTTTAGCAATGAATTCCGAAACTCTAGTTAGACTACTTGAACCAGTTAAAACCATGCCAAAACTCCAGCTAGCCAAGCCTATCACTTCCGGCAATGACAAATGAGGAAAGTGATAAGATACAATTCTTGACCAGTCTTTGAGATACTTATTCTGTAACATTGCTTAACCAATTAACCAATTTTCTGGAGACTTAATCATTTTGACTAGTCCACTTAAAATTTGATTATATATACTATATAATTCTCTTCCTTTTTCAGGAGATATATAGTTGCACTTGACCGCAAATTTAAGCCAGACTTGCGTTTCAGCAGATTCAGCCTCACAGTCGTTTAATTTAGAGACAAATGATGCTTGATACCTTCTTTTTCTCCACGCCTCGGCAAAGTTGGAACAGACAGAACGAGACGAACGACGAATTTGGTCAGTCAGAGAATATTTTTCTTCAGCAGGAAATTGCGCAAGATAACTCAAAGATAGTCATAGCCGCATCAAACGCTTTTTGATAGATAATGAGATCTTCATGAGTTTTAATACTTCTTCTCTCTTCTTCTCCCTTGTCCACTTTCCCCCCTTGTCTCCCTTGTCTTACCTCATTATACGATGAATGTAAAAAACCTACCCTTGTTAGCCCCTAACCCCTCCAAGGAGGGGGACCGGAGGCAGAAGACCCCATTCCTCACTTACAAGTGAGGAAGGAAGAAAGCTTGTATTTGATTCAATTCTAAAATCTAAAATCTAAAATCTAAAATCTAAACTCTCAACCAGCCCCAAAAGTGATACCTTAGGTAAGTAGCACCACAAAACAAAGAAAATCTTCTCGTGACAGTTAGAGTCCGTATTGCCCCCAGTCCAACGGGAAACTTACACATTGGTACCGCAAGAACAGCCGTCTTTAACTGGCTGTTTGCCCGTCACCACGGCGGTGATTTTATTATACGTATCGAAGACACGGATCAGGCGCGATCGCGTGCCGAATATACCCAAAATATCCTGGATGGTTTGACCTGGCTGGGATTGACTTGGGATGAAGGACCAATTTTCCAATCAAAACGCCTGGAACTTTACCGAAAAACGATTCAACAGCTGTTGGATCAGGGTCTAGCTTATTACTGCTATACCAGTGCCGAAGAACTACAGGAAATGCGGGAAGCTCAAAAAGCGAGAAAAGAAGCACCTCGCTATGATAACCGCCATCGTCACCTAACCCCGGAGCAACAAGCCGCCTTTGCCGCAGAAGGACGCAAGCCGGTAATTCGCTTTATGATTGATGATGACCGGGAAATTGTCTGGAAGGATCTGGTACGGGGTAAACTTACCTGGAAGGCCAGTGACCTGGGGGGTGATATGGTAATTGCTAGAGCATCGGAGGGAGATGCTATTGGTCAACCCCTTTACAATTTGGCGGTGGTAGTAGATGACATCGATATGCGGATTAGCCATGTGATTCGAGGAGAAGACCACATTGCCAATACTGCTAAACAGATTTTACTCTACGAAGCATTAGGTACAACGGTTCCAGAATTTGCCCATACTCCCTTAATCCTCAATATGCAGGGACAGAAACTCTCCAAGCGGGATGGGGTAACTTCCATATCCGAGTTCCAGGAAATGGGTTTTATTGCCCCAGCGATCGCTAATTATATGGCATTATTAGGTTGGTCACCCCCTGATGCAACTCAAGAAATCTTTACCCTAGAAACAGCCGCTGAACAATTTAGCTTTGAGCGAGTCAATAAAGCCGGAGCCAAATTTGACTGGGCCAAGCTGGATTGGTTAAATGGTCAATATCTCCACCAAATGGGTACAACTGAGTTACTAGAATTACTCATTCCCTATTGGCAAGCAGCTGGTTTAGAATTTGATCCAGTAAGCGATCGCTCCTGGTTAGAAGAATTAGCAACCTTGATTGGACCGAGTCTGACTCGCTTGCCAGAGGCAGTGGATATGAGTATGATGTTCTTCACCGACTCAGTCGAATTTAGTGAAGAAGCAGCTCAAAGGCTAAAAGCAGAAGGTGCTCCCCAGGTACTGCAAGCCATCCTGGATGGGATTAGTGATCTCCCACAGCTGAGTATAGATGAGGCTAGTGGAATTGTTAAAAAGGTAACCAAAGAGCAGAAAGTGAAAAAAGGGTTAGTGATGCGCTCACTCCGTGCCGCACTCACTGGCGATGTTCACGGTCCCGATTTGATGACATCCTGGGTAATTCTCCATCAGCAAGGTAGAGACAAAATCCGCCTACAGCACGCATTAATTTAGGTGTTAGGTGTTAATTCCCAATTCCCAATTCCCAATTCCCAATTCCCAATTCCCAATTCCCAATTCCCAATTCCCAATTCCCAATTCCCAATTCCCAATTCCCAATTCCCAATTCCCAATTCCCAATTCCCAATTCCCA
>JAAHGR010000677.1 GCA_010672425.1 Symploca sp. SIO2E6 | reverse complement strand
TTGGAATTTACTTGCTGGAGGATACAGTATGCACAGTGGTACTGCAAGCAATTAATAGTGTCAGTCCTACAACTGTAGATAAGTTTCAGGCTTTTGTTCAGGAGTTAACTACCTCAGACCCGGAAGAGCTAGTTATACGTCAATTAGAAAAAAATGCTGAAGATGAAAACTCCCATGCTTCTGGGTTAGGTCTGTTAACCATGATCAATGACTGGAAGGCCAAGTTAGGCTGGAAGATTGAAACTATCCAACAAGAGCCTGAGGTGGTCACCGTAACCACAGTAGTACAGCTTGTAATTTAAGATTTAGCACTTCCGCTTTCTGGCTGAGGTGCTGAGGTGTTGAGGTGCTAAGGTGTTTATATTGGGCATATTGTACGGTTATCCTCCCTTGTCTCCTTGTCTACCTTGTCCACCTTGTCTTGTCCCAACCCGAAAGTAAAAAACCTACCCTTGTCAGGAGTGGCTCTCCCCAGATATGGCAGTACTGTATACTGATGGCATCACATAAGCAGAGGAGAGCAAAGGAGTGCAATATGGACTCAAAAGGCTAACTGAAGTAGTCAAACTCAATTTACAACTGCGAGCACAGCCAATCATGTGGATGGGAATTAAGAGTGTGCTACAGCATATTGGTCAACAACAAGTGTATGATGACCGTACATTGTTAGTGCCCAAACCTAAAATCAATAGCGGCTTCTGATTTTGATAACTATGACTCAGATCTTCGGGGAATTTAGAGAAAACCTACCCAAGAATCATGAATTTTTAATCCTTGGCTTTTCGCCTAGCTCTGTCTCCATCCGACAGCGATGGCGAAATAATGGTTTGTCAGCCGATTTTATCGCTGATTATTTGACAACTTTCTTTCCGGTAAGTGAGCAAGAACCTAGTACTCATAACAGGCAAGCAGAGGTTAAGAGTGCCGTTAGCTACATCGCTAATGAGTTATTAGAGAATGCGATGAAGTTTAACGACGAAGCTTCGCAGTATCCGATCAAATTTGGGATTCACCTAATTGAAGATACAGGAGTGACAGTAATTTTGCAAGTAACTAACAGTGTTTCTGCTAAATCTTTGAATAAGTTTCAAGCTTTCATTGAAGAGTTAATCAACTCAGACCCCTACGATTTTTATATAGAGCGGTTAGAAGATACAGAACACTCTGGTTTAGGTTTGGTAACTATGATCAATGATTATGAAGCACAGTTAGGCTGGAAGATTGAGACTATTCACAAAGACGTTGAGGTTGTTACTGTGACGACAATGGTACAGATAACGTTATAAAATTTCATCTTTTACCAGTTTGAGTAAAATAGTAGTTTAGGAGTTTTAACAGACATGGAAAGTCAGCAAATTAAGGGTGAAAACTACACTGTCGGTTACGAGCCAGAAACGACAACTGTCAATTTCCAGGGTTCACTGCGGCTAAGTGGGATGGCTGAGTATGAACCAATTGTAAATCTGCTCGAAGACGTAACTGCGCAACAACCAGTGACGATTACCCTGAACCTGCAAGAATTGGAATTTCTGAACAGTTCAGGTATCAGTATGCTGTCTAAGTTTGTGATTGGTGCGCGAAAAAAGAAGACAATTCAGATAGTAGTCAAAGGTTCTAATGGCATACCTTGGCAAGGAAAATCTTTAAAGAATTTGCAGCGTTTAATGCCTAGTTTAAAGCTGGAATTGGAATAATAAATATCAGGTGATGCAAGCAGAAGAACCATCCAAAGAACATCTATTGTCGCAGATAACAATTCTGCAAAAACAACTCAAAGAGGTACAGAATGAAAATGCTGATTTAGAAATCTTATTAGAAACCATTACTGAACACTCCACCAATTTAGAAAACCAGATCTATCAAAAAAATCAACAGATGTTGAAGTATTTAGAGCAGGTAGAGAAGGTTACAGCAGCCGCAGCAGCAGTGGAAAACGATTGCTTTGAACAGGAGAGTCTCAACGGAGTAGCGATTCTGAGCAATGAGTTAGGTCAACTAGCACGAGTATTCCAGCAGATGGTGCAAACAGTTAAAGCTCGTGAGCAGGAATTGGCTCAAGCCAAGGAGCAACTAGAAGCAGTTTTGGATGCGGTACCAGGAGCTATTTCGTGGATGGATGCTCACGGAATTTACCTTGGGGTTAATCGACGTTTGGCTGAGAGCTTCAATTTATCACCAGAAGCTTTTTTTGGTCAAGAATTAGGCTTTTTTAACCAAAAATCACAGTTTGCTCAATTTCTGTACCAGTTTTTGGCTAGTCAACAAACCGCAGCTTCCCAAGAGATTGAAGTTCAAGGTTCCGAATCTGCGCAATATTTCCTGATTGCAGCACAGAAGTATCAGCAAAACAATGCCGCAGTAACAGTAGGGATCGATATCACGGAGCGCAAGCAGGCGGAGGAAGCTTTACGGCTGGCAGAGGAGAATTATCGCAGTATTTTTGAAAATGCTCTAGAAGGTATTTTCCAAGCCACACCCGAAGGACAATTCATCAGGGTTAATCCGGCAATGGCACGTACCTATGGCTATGATTCTCCACAGGAAATGATGGCAACTGTCGCAGAAATTGGCAGCCAACTTTATGTTGATCCCACTTGTCGGGAAGAGTTCCAATGCTTAATGGAGGAACAAGGCGAAGTTAAAAACTTTGAATATCAGGTTTATCTCAAAGATGGGAGCAAGCTCTGGGTTGCGGAAAATACCCGAGCAGTTTGTGATACCAATGGTAAGTTACTCTACTACGAAGGTATCATCCAAGATATTACCAAACGCAAGCAACGGGAAGAGGCTCTCCAACAACAAGTTGCAGAACTCCGAATTGAGATTGACAAAACTAAGCAAGCTCAAAAGGTAGCTGAGATTGTGGAAAGCGATTCTTTCCGGGATTTGAAGCAGAAACTTAACAGAATGAAAAAGCGCAGGGGGAGAAGGTAGGTGATAGGTGGGGCTTAGGAGAATAAGTAACAAGTAATAAGTAACAAGTAACAAGTAACAAGTAATAAGTAATATCAATTCCGGCTACATTGGGATAATATTCGTAATGTAGGGGCGCAAAGCTTGCGCCCTCCAGCATCTATGTTTTCTAACCAGAAAGCCAGATTTTTAATCATTCCGATGTAACCGGAATTGATATAATAAGTAATGAAGCATTTATCCTAGCGTCTTTTTCTGTGATTACATCAATGCAAGAATGCAAGAATGCAAGAATGCAAGAATTCGCCGCTATAGCAATCCTATTTGAGATCGACACCAGCACTCAAGCTATAGCAAGGATTAGACAGGATATTTCATGCTGCTCCTAAGTTGTTACGCATTTAATTTGTATAATACTAGCGAGCAAGATGTTTGCGCTACGCGCTAGCATCGCTTACGCACTACAACATTTTCACATTTTCCCATTATACAATTTAGCTGCACATCAGCTTATTTAGGATTGCTATAGGTGCTTATTACTTACCAGGGATTACCAATCATCGTGAATGCACTCCAGTAGTAAGGATGGGAAAGTTCTCGATCTCCCAATTGTTGCAACTCAGGTAATAAGGGATAACTACGATTAGCAGTAATCAGCTGTCCTCCCTCTAATCGCACCTCACCCCTGAGCATCGCTAGTTGTGCTTGGCGTATGGCTTCTGCTTTAATCGGAGCTGTTTTCAACTGCTCGTAGAAACTGGTCATTAGTCCCATTGTACCTTCATCACTGACATACCAGAGGCTACCTAAGGCTGACTTGACTCCAGCTTGTACTGCCAAGCCAGCAAAACCTAATTCTGCATCTTCATCCCCTAATGCTGTACGACAGGCACTCAAAACTAACAATTCTACCGGTGGTTTATTTAAACCTAATTCCCGTAACTGGTCAAGTCCCAGCTTCCTCTTACCAAACTGGATGTAAGAGTTGTTGAGTTTACCCGGTAGAAATTGTCCGTGAGTCGCTAAGTGAACAATGCCAAAGGGAGTACTCGAACGAATTTTTTTGAGATTGTCTATGGTAAAATCCTTATTGAGGAAGGATTTGCCCGACCACAGCTGACTAGTAATCAGATCTAACTCCAAAGGTACTGCAGGTAGAGGCTCTTGATCAGTAAAGGTATTGGCTCCCATACCCAATACTTCTAGATCCTTGACATTGACATAGCGAGTATCCGTGAGACTGAGACTGGGCATCAGACCCACACTATACTTTTCCACAAGAAAACTGGTACCATCATGGAGTGCCGCCATGGGCAAGGAACGT
>JAAHGR010000676.1 GCA_010672425.1 Symploca sp. SIO2E6 | reverse complement strand
TCGTGGCACACCTAAAAATGAGTAACGAGTAATGAGTGATAAGTAGATATAGATTTTCCCCATCTTCCTTGTCTTCCTTGTCCTCCTTGTCTTGAGTATTCCCCATTCCCTATTCCCCATTCCCTACTCTATACCCGAAGGTTGATGTACTTTTGGGATTCAAGAGGTAAATTATAAGACTATAAATGTTGATGCCTCAAGATCAACCAACTGACAACCATGCTTAAAATTCATAACTTTGCCTAGGCTGAAAAGTCAAGGTTATTAACCATAATGGTTCCCTTAGATCGAGGAGATCTATATTAGAAGGGTAAAGGTTATGAATTGCTATTGTCCAGTAGGTTGAGCAAACTTAGCTGGATTAATAACACTTAGGATGCAAGTAGCCAGATTAAATCTGCTTTTTCCCCCAAGCTTCTACACTGCGAGGATTTGCTCTAATTATTCTCCATCAACTCCTATGCTTATTTCTGGAACTCTTTGGCAACAGAGGAAAGAATTCCCATTAATTTACCTCATTGGAGAACTTGGCGTAGGTTTTTGATGAAACAACTCCTACTACACAGCCTTGATTTAATTATTTCTTCCAAGTTTTGATATTATAGTTATATATGCTATCTTTATTGCCTGTTATGACTGGGCGTACTTTGCTAAACAATTCTCGACCGAGTTCTGATGGTGATAGGAACAGGCTAGATCCTATGGTCATTCAGCAAGCTCAGGAATCAATTTATGAATTTTTTATACAAACCGTAAATCAATCTCCCTCAGAAACAGTCTTGTTGGAATTCAAGGCTTTGTTTATTGATGGAGAAGCATCGGTCAATGCCAATGCAGTTCAGGCTCTAGGTCAAATTCTGTTTAATAATAATGAACAAAATTTTGTCAACACAATCAAAAGAAGTTGCTATATCCTGATTAACAACTGGTCTTCTAAGAGAAACCATCAAGCAATACAAGGACTGATTGCCATCCTAGGAGAGTCAATCGATCCTCAACCTCAACTGCCTACAGATTCGAGTTGCCTGAGACGTTGGCTAAACAGATTTATCAATAGTGAAGACTATCAAGAAATTAAACTATTTGCTTCTCCCTACAACAGTCGCGATCAAGGTTATTGGAGCCATCGTTACACTTCTTATTTATTAGTTCCTCAATATCTTAATACCAGTAATCCGGTAGAACAGCGAGAATTAGCCAGGAAAACAGCAAAACAAATCAAAGAAAGGTTCAATTTTGACCTGGCAATGTATACAGTTCGCTGTGATCCTGCTAGTTTGGAGGAGGAAACTAATAAACAGAAATATGTTAATCCAACAAGTATAGAAGAAGATGGACTAATTAATCTTATCAAAGAAGTTGTGGCAACAAATTTCTTGTTTAGTTATACTAACTATGCCAATATATTCATACAACAAACAAAAAATATCAGTTATAAAGATTTTAAGCAAAACTTGCAGAAGTATTTGACCTTTTCCCTAAAAAATGAAAGTATCATAGGAATATTTAAGACTAATTTAGCTCACAAGTTAGATAATCTCTACGAAGCCCATGATGAAGAGAAGTTAAGTGTCGATCTATTGATCCGAACTTGTAGAAGGATTATTGAGTTTTTTCTCAGGGAAGATAAGCAAGAACCTTCCCAATTATTTATATTGCTTGCTAATCAAAAAACGCCTCTATATCTAGTAATTTCCCTACTCAAAATAATTCTGATCTGTAAATATGTCCGCAACCATCTAGATTCTTGCCTTGCTCAATTAATTCGCTATTACGAAAACTATCCAGAGGATGAATGTAAGTGGTTTATTAATTTTCTGGAAGTTTTTAACATCGTATTTGCTATTTACACAGAAAATGTTCAGTATAGTTTGGTCAAAGTAAAAGATGTTGAGGCAGATAATCAAAAAGTTATCGATTTGGAGAGCTACCGCATTTTTCCTCAGTTAAAAGGCGTTGACTTGCAGGATGCAGATCTCAGCGGTACTGATATACGGGGTAGTAATTTGAGCGATGCTGACTTGCGGGGTGCGAACCTGAGCAATGCTAACTTGAGCGATGCCAACTTGAGTCTTGCCAAACTCAAAAAAGCCAACTTGAGTAATGCCATACTCAATGGTACAAAATTAGCAGTAGCCTACTTACATAATGCTGATTTAAGCGGTGCTAGTCTTTGGGATGCCGATTTGCGCCGTGCTCAGCTACAGCAGGCTAATTTCAATGGTGCTAGTTTAATCGCAGCTCAACTGAGCCATACAAATTTACAACAAGCTGATCTCAGGAATGCCAACCTCAAAAATGCTAATCTTGATAACTCTAACCTGAGAGAAACTAACCTACATCATACAGATCTCAGGAAAGCTCAGTTTAGAAATGCCTGCTTGAGCAAAGCCGATTTGAGTAAGGCGAATCTGAGTGATGCTGACTTACGTCAAAGTGATCTACAAGGTGCTAACCTGGAGGGAGCCAATCTCAACGGTGCTAATCTAAGTGGTGCCAACCTTTGTGGTGCTAATCTTAATAGTGCAAATTTCAGCCGTGCCGATTTGAGCGGTGTTAATTTAAGTAATACTGATTTGAGTTATACCCTGCTACGTCATGTCAATCTCAGTGGTGCCAATCTGAGCAATGCTAATCTGGTTGGTGCCAATTTGTTCAATACCAATATCGAACAAGCAAAGCTTGATGGAGCCAAAATTTTACGACACTCAGGAATATCTGAAAAGAGGTTACTTGCTCTACAGAAACGGGGAGCAATTATTCAAGAACAAGTTTTTCCAGTTTGAATTGGGAATTGGGCATTGGGCATTGGGCATTGGGCATTGGGCATTGGGCATTGGGCATTGGGAATTGGGCATTGGGCATTTAACCTGGTAATCCCGAATGACTCTTGACTTATTACTCATTACTCTCGAGAAACTAGAAATAGCAAAAGAATGGCCGAATCCTTTGATATGACTAGTTTCTAACTTTTTTTTAGGCAAGGGAAACTCTTGTTCCTCCTGCCTCCTGCCTCCTGCCTTCTAATGCTCATTACTCATTACTCCTTTGCGGAAGAACTGTTGCCAAATTTCTCCTGGTTTTCGATCCCAGGTATCGAGATGATTGTAGATTAAACCGTCTTCGGTGAGTTTGTAGGTAGAATTGCCATTGAAGAATAACCGAGGCTGCCAAGGGAGACTTAGTATACCACGAACCGTCCAATTCACCTTGATAGTTTCCTGATCTTGCTGATGCACATCATGTACATCAAAGTAGATTTCTTGAAAAAATAGCCCAGCGTGAAAGCGCAGTGTCCAAAAAATAATGCGATAGTTGAATTTTCCTCGGAATCGACTAATGGGGTCTCGAAATTCGATGTCCTTGGTATAGATATTATAGGATATGTCTTGCTTAAATAGGGTTGGCAGGTCTTGTTGCAGCGTCTCGATTACCCTTGCTACCTGCAAATGGTCTTCCATTGTACCGGAATTATCTGATATCTTTTCTGTTGTATCCATTCTTCTAAAACCTACCACCTAACACCTTTTTAACAAATTTACTGAGTAACACCATGGGTGTCAACAGAATTAGGATCGCTAAGGACAAAGCTGATTTAGTACAAGCTTTAACTACATCCAAGGAGACAACCGGACCTTTTCAGACTTACGCTGATATAGTTGTCTTTGCTGCTGCCTTAGGGATACAAGGCAACAAACGCATACCTCTAGGTACTATCTCCAAGAAAGAACCTGCTCCCATTGGATTGGAAGTCTTCGTGTCGAGGGGATACGACTTGGTACTGAAGTTAATTGCGATCGCAGCAACTAAGGATACTAAGATTATCTCTCCTAGTGATACCGTTGCCCAGGAGAAACGCATACGTATTTTTGAGGAGTATGCTAATGGCGGATTGGAGATTTTGCGGGATGAGTTACGAGGGACAGTGGATTATTCGGAGCAATTGTTGTTGTTACTGAGTGCGGAGCGGTTTAAGGAGGAGGTTACAGAGGATAGTTTTGATTTGAGTAGGTTTTTATAGTAGGAAGCAGAACCCACCCCTAACCCCTCCAAGGAGGGGAACCGGAGGCTCCGAGGCAGTCCCAATGAAAAAATTTCACCACCAGGTGATTAAAGTAGACTGTTCCCAATACTGCTCAGGTTTTGCCCCTATTTCTCCCCACACCTCAATGGATACTGCTGGCGAATCAGGGGTGTGACCCCTCATGTCAGGATTTTTCGTTATCCTGCTACATGTAGAGACGTGCCAACAGCCC
>JAAHGR010000675.1 GCA_010672425.1 Symploca sp. SIO2E6 | reverse complement strand
CAAAACCCGCCCTATCGATAACCTTGCGGTTACCATCCATTATGCGATCGCTTATTGATTTATGTGGCAATGGGTTGGGTTAATTGGGGTAGGGGCGGGTTTAGAGTTATTTTAACGTATTTAACGATAAGGTTAAGACAAAACCCGCCCTGTCGATAACCTTGCGGTTACTATCCATTATGCGATCGCTTGTTAATTTATGTGGCGATGGGTTGGATTGATTGGGGTAGGGGCGGGTTTAGAGTTATTTTAACGCATTTAACGATAAGGTTAAGACAAAACCCACCCTATCGATAACCTTGCGGTTACCATCCATTATGCGATCGCTTGTTAATTTATTTGGCGATGGGTTGGATTGATTTTTGTAGGGGCGGGTTTAGAGTTATTTTAACGTATTTAACGATAAGGTTAAGACAAAACCCGCCCTATCGATAACCTTGCGGTTACCATCCATTATGCGATCGCTTGTTAATTTATTTGGCGATGGGTTGGGTTGATTTTTGTAGGGGCGGGTTTAGAGTTATCTTAACGCATTTAACGATAAGGTTAAGACAAAACCCGCCCTATCGATAACCTTGCGGTTACCATCCATTATGCGATCGCTTATTGATTTATGTGGCAATGGGTTGGGTGAATTGGGGTAGCAGCAGGGCGGGTTTTGAGCGAAATATTTGGGTAAAATTGCCTAAATTATCGCTAAACCCGCCCCTACAGGATTTATATTTTATCGCCTTTTTCAACAGTAGATTAAAATTCCGTTCAAAAAAAATTTAAAGTTCGCTACCCTCGCCAGAGAAAAGAAAAAAGAGAAAAGGCCTAGAGTACTATAGGGTATAGGGCAAGAAAAGGTAACGCAGCAGAACAGACAACCCTAAATCCGAGGTCATTGCCCCTGAAGTTCGACTTGATGTCGTGACGAAGGGCACTACGACAGGCCAAAGGATTGTCATCCCACGAACCCCCACGCAGCATCCGAGAAGGATTATCATTACCACTACGATTTAGCCAAGAACTCCCATCTTTGGGGGCTCCCTGGTAATTCTCATGCAAATGATCTTCACACCATTCCCAGACATTACCATGCATATCGTATAAGCCAAAATCATTAGCTACTTGAAAACTCCCCACTGGGGTAGTTTTCTTGCGATACCCTCCTTCGGGACCAAAACCGTAGGTATAGTCACCGTTATAATTAGCTAAATCGGCGGTAATTGTCTCACCAAAGTGGAAAGGGGTTGTTGTACCAGCACGACAGGCATATTCCCATTCCGCCTCGCTAGGTAACCGGTAGACACGTCCAGTTTTTCTGGAGAGTCTAGCACAGTACTCCTTGCTATCATGCCATGATACTAGCTCTACTGGTAAATTATCACCTTTGAAATAAGCTGGAGCAACATCTAAATCCCGACTAACTTTAGCTAAGGCAGCTACAGCTTTCCACTGTGCCTGAGTTACGGTAAACTTACTCAGATAGAAGGGTTTGATCTTAACTGAATGATGGGGACTTTCATCATCACTTCGCCCCTTCTCCGTATCTGGAGAACCCATCATAAACGTACCACCAGGAATTGCCACCATTTCCAGCATAATCCCATTACCCAAATCTTCAGCAAAGAACTGGGCTTGGCTAGAGTTGCGGCTATTTTCCTTACCAAAGGAATCTACTGTAACTACGTCAAAGTCCAAGGATTGGAGTTCCTTACCGGCAATAGCTGGTGGTAAATCGTTCCAATTTATCTTAGTTCGAGGGGAGGTGAGGGTGGGATAGACAATTACCCCTCCTACCACAACAAGAGCACCTAAACCAGCCGCATTAATCAATTGCCTTCTTGTCAATCCACCACTACCACTTCCAGAAATTGTAGGCTGCCTTTGTGGTGATGATGGCACTGTAGTTGGCACTTTAGGTGGTTTAGGAGGAGAATTGAGTATCTGGTCAATCTCGTCTAACCGTTGTAAAATTACCTGAGTATTCGCTGGACGCTCCTCAGCAGAACGCATCATCAGCCTATCGATAAAGTCTGCCAATTCAGGCAGAAGATTAGAAGTATGAGTACGCCAGTTTAACTGATCTTTAAGAGGATCATAAATTGCTGGATCAATCGGTTGCTTACCCGTCAGCAAAAAGACAAAAGTACGTCCTAAGGCAAAGAAATCCGACTGAGGTACTGCTTGATAATTAAGTTGTTCTATAGGTGTATAACCAGCTGAAGCAATCCCTGTAACTCGTCCCGCTGCTTTTTTTACCTTGTAAGTAGCCGTAACTTCCCTAACTGTACCAAAATCGATCAACACCAACTGCCCATCCGGCTTCAGGATAATATTCGATGGCTTGATATCCCGATGGAAAAACTGCTGTTGATGGACTTCATTCAGAATCTGAGCCAACTGTAAGAGCCATTTTAGCGCTGAATATTGATCGATCACCTCATATTGCCGCTGTTGCTGATACTCCTCCAAATCCAACCCTTCAATTTTCTCCATCACCAGACAGTGCAAGGGTTGTTGAGAGTTTCTCGGTAGGAAGGTAAAGTATCTATCTCCTTTGGGAATCCCCGGATGATTGAGTTGCTGAAGAACCCGCGCTTCTTGCTGAAATAAGTCAATGGCTTTAGGTTGATTATTAATTAGAACTTTGAGTACTTTAGTCTGACTACCCTGACTCACTTCATAAGTCCTACCAAATCCCCCTTTATCACTGAGTAACCGACTTACCCGATATTCTCTCACCAGCAACAATTCCGAACCACAGGCTTGGCAGAAGAGGAGATTATCGGGATTTTCGGGATGAGTACAGTTGGGATTAATACACAGACCCATGGGGATGGAGAATTGAGAATTGAGAATGGGGAATAAACTTTGTGCGGTAAATCGTTAGGGGCAGGTTTAGGCTGAATCTTCATCAATGCAATAGCTTTATCAGAAATCCAACCTGTCCTGCACTTTTGCCTATGATTGATATCCCTAAATATAGGCGCACACATTTTCCCATGATAAAACTATACCATAAAAACGACGCGATCGCTTGGATGTAATGCTCCCTCCAGATCCCCGACTTCTTAATTGAAGAAGGTGATTGGCTCCACAAACCGGTATAAGAAGTCGGGGATCTCGAAAAAAGAGACGTGATCGCTTGGGGGTTGAGAAACCGGGTTTCTTGCTAACATTTCGCTTTCAGGACAAAATATCCCAGAAACCCGGTTTCTACCATCGTGCGATAGCGCAGAAGAAGTCGGGGATCTAGAATCTGTTGCGATATGATTTACGGAATTTTTATTCCAATTCCCAATTCCCAATTCCCAATTCCCAATTCCCAATTCATAAAAATTCCGCGATCGCTTCGGCAAAACCGGCAAATGAACTATAATCCTGGGCAATCAGGGAGACATCAATACCTAATTTTTGGGTATTGGCGGCTGTATAAGGGCCAAAGCAAGCAATGATACAATGTTTGTAATCCTTGGGTGAGTCAACCATTTGCAAAAATCCCTCTACTTCGGCAGTACTACTAAAAGCGATCGCATCGATCTTTCCTTGACGAATCAGTTCTAATTCAACTCCATAGATCTCTTTGTCTAAACAGCGAGTAGTATAGGTAGGTACACGGGTTACTTTCATACCTAATTGCTGCAAACCGCTAACAAAATTGGGTATCACATCAGGTTCTGCTAAGCCAACAACTTCGGGAACCGGTACTAGCACAGTTTGTTGCTGAATATCGGTAATTTTAGATAATTGGGCAATGATTCCTTGGGGACTAGATTCTGTGGGGATTAAATCTACTCTCACACCCAAAGCCGACAATCGTTCCGAGTCTTTACCGATAGCACATAATCGACAATTTTTGAGAGCAGAGGTGGGAATAGCCAAAACTTGCAGCCGTTGCCAAAATGCCTCAATGCCGTTTCTACTGGTGAAGGCAATCCAATCAAATTCAGTTAGACTTTGAAGTGCCGTATCTAACTCACGATAATCTTGCAGAGGACAGGTTTCAATAGTAGGCATGAGGATGGGTAATCCACCTCGATTAATGATTTGTTGGGAAAGTCGAGAGGCATAACTTCTCGGTGCTGTCACTAAGATTCTTTTGCCGTACATTTGCGATCGATTGCTCAAGATCCGCTTGTTGGGGGGCTAGATTTAAAGTCCCCCGTGGAACCCAAAGCGTAGCATCCTCTGGCGAACCGTGGAAGTCAAAGCGTAGCATCCTCTGGCTTCCCCCTTATTAAGGGGGACGGGAGGGGGATCCAAGGGGGACGGGAGGGGA
>JAAHGR010000674.1 GCA_010672425.1 Symploca sp. SIO2E6 | reverse complement strand
CCATTGTGCCCAATCCACCAAGTTTTTGCTTGGCAAGAGCCTTCTTCTTGCGAATAGGCTACCATGACGCTGGATTAGCAAGTACGATTACTTACGATAGTGCTAAAAGCGCGATCGCAATTACTGATTTCTCATGACTCTTTGTGCCAATGAGTAGGATCGTGATAAATGTTGTGGAAGCAGAATAACCCAATATCAGTCTTCGGGTGTAATTGACATTGGTGGGCACTCAATAGACCTCTCCGGAAATTAGGTTTCTACCTAGACAGGATAAGGGTTTTAGATTCTTTTTCGGAGAGGTCTAATGGGTAATTGGTCAGTCCTATTATCGAAGAGCTGTAATTTGCCTACCTTAGGAAATTTGCGATCGCGTCTGCATCATAATCCTTATCTTATTTTATCTCACATGTGATCGCTTAAGAGGGTGTAGGGTGGGCATTCTCGATAATCTTCATTCGTAGGGATATTTCTCCTGATAATGCCCACCATTAAATGTTGGGTCTCGTTGCCTCGACCCAACCTACATTTTTAGCTGTACCACGCCAGAAATAAGTACACACGAATAATGGTAGTGCCTTCGCGTAGCGTGCGCGTAGCGCAAGCATCTTGCTCGCTTTTGACCAGAGAAATTTTAGATTTTAGATTGAAGAATAAAACGGTCACAAGCCCCTAAGCAGCGGCAATATCTTCCTGGCGGGAACCATTCTGCAACTCTGCCAACTGTGCTAAGGCGCGATCACGTTGAGCAATTCGTTGTGATCGCTGCACTTCCAATCGACTGGTGTCGAGTTGTGCTAAAGGTTGCCCCTTGTTGACAACATTCCCCCGATCCACGGTAATCTCGACCAATTTACCCCCCTGCTCAAACCCTAACTCACTGATGCGTCCTGCTGCTACTTCCCCGGTGTAAACACGGGATACGGTATAAGAGTCGGCAGGTTTAACAAAAATAGCTTCAACACTTAGAGCATTCACTGCTTGAACAACAGGCTCTTTGGTGAGGAATTTGCGGACAGTGAGTAGGGTAAGTCCAGAGAGTAGGACAAATACCTCCAGAATCAATCCCTTTTTGGGAGAAATAGACCAAGATAAAGGCTTATCGGAGCTAGTTTGCATCGTTATTACTCCTAAGAAACAAGGCGGAAGGCTCCAGGGCAGAAGGCAGAAGGAAAGGGGGTTCTAAGGCTCTAAGGCTCTAAGGTACGAGGAAGTGTTTCTTCCATTCATAACAGGAGGTGCTGCTGCACCCGTGGGGAGGCTCTTAAGAAACAAGGGAGCAGGAAATTGGAAATTGGAAATTGGAAAGAGAATTGTTTCTTCCATTCAATTAGGGGCGTTGTCCCATCACTACTAATTACTAATTACTAATTACTCATTACTAGCTAGGCTCGTGCCATTTGCTGCTGACGCCGTTTGATCACTAATGACAACCACCTTTTCCAAGTTTTAAAGTCATCTTCATCCGGTTTGGTTTGTTGCCATGATTCCCGCAATATGATGCGCTTATGCCAAGCTGCGATTGCTTGATGCTCTTTTAACTCAACACCAAGTCGAACCAGCAGAGATAATGCGGCTCCTGCTGTAATATCTGCTAAAGACAAATCATCTCCACCAAAATAGGCAGAATTACCGAGTTGTTCAGTCAAAAAATCAAGAGCTGTTGCAATCTGTTTATACGTTGCCTCATTGGATTTCGGGTCATTGCTTGCTATCAGTAGTGCAGGTATTTTGGTGAGCAGTTCATTAGTTGTTACCATTTGTACCATCCGCATTTTGGCTATTTGCGTTGGCTCTTGAGGCATCAACGATGGGGAAGGATACTGTGCTTCCAAATAGTCCAAAATCGCTAGAGATTCCAGAATTCGCAACTCTCCATCCAACAAAACCGGAACATGATTAAACGGATTGAGGGATAAGAATTCTGGCTTGAGTTGTTCCCCATCTCTAAGGTTGACAATAACTGGCTCAAAGGGAATCTCCTTTTCGAGGAGCGCAATCCAAACCCGTCGGGCGATTGGTGAGAGGGGATGGTAATAAAACTTCAGCATTCAAGCCTCCAATTAGTTTGTCTCGTTAAATATATTAAGACCGATTGGTCTTTTTTGTTATAAAAAAGTAGTCCGAACCCATTAAGTTAGGACTTACGTACCGTAACAGAATTCTGTTCTCCCCACCCTTCCCACACTCCCCACACCTCCCACACTCTTCATTGAGTTAAGATGCTTGCAGACCCTCCACATAACGTTCAAGATGCTCCTTTGCCCGTTGCATATGGATGTGATCGCCATATAATTTGGTCAGCATGAGGGCTCCTTCCATAGTGGAAATTAAAATCGTTGCCACTGTATAGGGATCAACCTTAGGCTGAATTTCCTCCTTTTCTAGACCTTTTTGGACGATCTGATGAATCAGATTACGCCACTGATACATGGCAGTTTGTGCCCTCTCCCGCAAGACTGGGTGAGTGTCATCGCTCTCAATAGCAGTATTGAGCAAAGGACATCCACCTTTAACGGAGAACTCATCGGGAGATGTCGAGAAAGTGTGGATAATAGTCTTGAGACGAGCAATTGCCCCCCGTTTACCTTTGAGAGCCCGGAGATAACGTTGGCTCGCCTGCTGTGCCGCAAAATCAAAAGCTGCGATCGCTAACTCATCCTTGCTAGCAAAGTGG
Organism: Symploca sp. SIO2E6; assembly: GCA_010672425.1. GTDB lineage: Bacteria > Cyanobacteriota > Cyanobacteriia > Cyanobacteriales > Coleofasciculaceae > Caldora. The sequence continues at coordinate 1,610 of JAAHGR010000674.1, read as the reverse complement.
TTGTAAATCCCACCTTTCTTTAACCCTGTTGCTGCCATAATATCTGACATGGAGGCTCCGGCATAGCCCTGCTGGTTAAACAGGTTCGCAGCTTGCTGAATAATTCTATTTTTAGTTTCTTCAGCTTTCGACATAATGAAAAACCAATCGGTCTTTCTCAGCATAGCAAATTTTGGCTGCACCGAAAAATAACCCACAACTAATATCATGTCCGGTTGAATACTTATCGTTAAGGCTGACGCACCGGACGCACCGGACGCGGAGAAGTTTTTATTATAAGAATTGACATGATATAAAAAGTAAAGTATAATCTGTCTTCTCTAGTTTCTCAAGCTCTTCTGAGGAGCGCTTCGCACCGCTAATTGAATGGGAGAAACACTACCACCTACCGATCTATCTCAACAAAGAAAACCCTGCTGGACATAGAATTTCTAATGAATCACCCAGTACAATGGTAGGCATGAGTGATAGGTCAATTGAGGACTCCTCAGATTTGCAAATCCTTCTAATAGCAGTAGTTTCACCTTCAATTTTAGTAATGAATAGCCAACCAATATAACTAGGTAGTTCAGTGTCTGGCTTAGGTAGAGCAATAACTGCTACACTATGAGTAAGTAATTCCCCTATAGCGGAGCCATGGGAGTCCCCTTGAGGAACAATCTCATAGCTATAGAACTCGGTTTCCAAGTTGGTTACAATCCCCAATTCTGCCACATCAGCAGCAAATTTGCCGTTTTCTAGATAATAAGCCTGTTGGGCTTGGGTGAGAATAGTGATGAATTGGGTAGGAATATTTGGCCTTGATTTTTCAGTCTCCAGCTCAACTACTTGCAGATCCTCTGGTAAGATTGTACTATCAGAAATCTTCTCAAACAGAGTGGCACTGGAGCTAAAAGCAGTAGGTCTAGGTTGTCCCGGATCAATACCATCTAACTCTAAACGTAGTTTACCTTCATCTGTTAGCTCAAAAATAGTTTGGGCTACTTCCTCAGGATTAGCTATGACCTCAAGTTGCATCGGTTGAGTGGTAACATCAATCTCATAACCCATTTGGATCGCGATCGCAGACCCTTCTTTGTCTGGTAAAACAATCAGTAGCCGAGCCTCGGGCGTGAAAATAAAGGTTACTAGTTCATCCGTTTCAGGATCTCTGGCTTGCCATTGCCCCAGTAATTGATTTTTGATACTATCGGTTTCGGCTACTTCTGATGCTTGAGCAACTGTCGATGTGATCGCAGGTTGGGCATTCACCAACGGTGCTTTTACTGTACCTATTAGTGCCAACATTAACAGTAGGCAGGAAGCAGAAGGCACAGGATGGAAGGTTTTCACAGGTACTCCTCCACAGGAATTTGCGCGAACAGATGTAGTTGATTGATACTGCTACTAGCAGACAGTGTAACTCATCAGGAAATGGGAAATCGCACTACTTGCCTATTGCCTGTTGCCTATTACCTGGTTTATCAATCTAAATAAATATTTCCTCAAGGGGTGACAAGCAGGCTGAAGCCTTTAGATGGTGAGTTTTTCATCCCATTGACCTCTCCAAAGATGCACTCAAGAAGAGACAGGTAAACTTGAGAATGAAATTGAGCAACGGCCTGTTGATA
>JAAHGR010000673.1 GCA_010672425.1 Symploca sp. SIO2E6 | reverse complement strand
GTGTGGGGAGAGGGTCAGGGTGAGGGGTTTAATTTTTACCCCCACACCTCCCACACTCCTTGTCAGTTCAAGATTTAAGTCTTAGGCTTTAAATACCACTGCTGGATCAAGACGGGTAACCTTCTGAATTGCAAAAATAGCTGAACCAACACACATAACTATTGTTAACCCTAAAATAGCGATCGCGGAAACTGGTGTAATTAAAATGAGGATTCCTTGGGTAGCAAAGGCCCAAGATGCGACACCATAGCAGATTGCCATACTAGGAATATAACCGAGAATCGACATCCAAAGAGCCTGTTCGATAATCACACTATAAATCACTCCATTGGACGCGCCGATTGCTTTGAGTGTGCCAAACTCCTTGAGATGCTCAGATACAGAGGTGTACAGAATTTGACCGACAATAATTGTACCAACCATTACACCCACAGCAGCACCCAAACCCAAAATAAAGCCAATTCCTGTTCGTTGCTGCCAGAAAAGTTGGTTCTTCTGGGTAAACTCAGCACGAGTGTAGGCGCGGGTGTTGGGTAGTACAGTGTCTAATTTTTCCTTGAGTAGCTGTAGATCCTCCCCAGGTTTGGCTCGAATCAAGACATAAGTAATTAAATCTGATGCAACTAACTTCTCTGGTAAGGCAGGTGTTGCAGTTTGAGTTTGTGTCTTAGAAGTATTTGGGTAAGTGTTGGTACAAATTAATTCCTTTCCGGCTGATGGTAATTGACAGGAGATTTGAGAAGTTTGACCATTAGTTAAATAAGCCTTAGCATTTTCCAAGGAAGTAAACATGAAAGCATTGGACACAATCGAATTGTTGCCTTGAGTTAAACCCACTAACTCAGCTGGTAAGGAGTTAACTTGAGCTACATTACCTATTCCCTTGATACGCAAGGATTTCAGGTTGGTTGTATCCAGCATAATTGAGTAAGGCTTTTTGAGGCTCTTGAGGGTCCCCTGAGTAATATTGTTTGGTGTAAACAATTGTCCATTGGGATCAAATCCCACCATTCTGACTACGGCAATTTCTCCTTCAGCCGGAAGCCAGAAAGCACTGCTGAAAATCACTCCTTCTGCTCGTTCTACCCCCTCTACCTTTTGAGCTTTGAGCAAGTTGGTTACCGGAAGTGGTAGGGTTAGTTCAACTTGCACTAGCTTGTCGGAAGCAATCCAAATGTCGGCATCGGTGTTATTAATTAATTGAGCAGTAGAGCGAGTAAAGCCGTTAAATATACCTGTTTGTAGAGCTACCAAGCTCACAGCGAACATAATTCCTGCTTGAGCGACGAGGAAGCGAGGAAGATCTTCTATCAAGTTTTTACGAGCCAGGGAAACCATGGGGGAATTGGGAATTGGGAATTGGGAATTGGGAATTGGGAATTGGGAATTGGGAATTGGGAATTGGGAATTTGGGGAAGAAAGATTTTTGGGAGCATCCCATTTTTGCACATCTGGTTTAGCACATCTGGTTTAGCACCCCAGCACCCCAGCACCTCAGCACCTCAGCTTTTTGACGGAAGGCTGAGTGCTATAGTTTCTAACTAAGTCTGTTGATAGTTACGTCTATTGATGTGATATACTAGGAAGTATTAGTACATATGAATAGCGAACTACTTAAACAAGTCAGAATTTTAGACCCGGTTTCAAGAACTGACCGACTGGCAGATGTTTTAATTGCATCTGGTTTGGTCAAGGCAGTTGAAACTAAAATTTGTGATTTTCCGGTCGATACATCAATACGGGATTGTCAGGGACTCATTTTGGGGCCAGGACTAGTAGATTTGTACTCTCACTCGGGAGAACCAGGATCTGAAAACCGGGACACCTTGTCATCACTACTCACAGCAGCAGCAACTGGAGGCTTTACTCGGCTGTCAATCTTGCCTGATACTCTACCACCTTTGGATAACCTCACTGGCTTAGCACTATTAAATCAATTGCAGCAAGTACTTAAAGCCGACGAAGATGGGGAAAAGGATAAATTATCATCCTTCCCCTTTCCCCCATCTCCCCCTCTCCTAAGTTACTGGGGTGCCTTAACTCAGGGTATAGAAGGGCAAAAAATGACAGAATTAGCCGAGCTGGCAGCAGCAGGAGTAATCGGCTTTACGGATGGAGCACCTCTATCTAATCTAGCTCTAGTCCGGCGGTTATTGGAATACCTACAACCTTTAGGTAAGCCAGTGGCTCTCATGGCTTATGACCCTCAGCTAGCTGGTGAAGGGGTAATCAGAGAAGGAAAACAATCAATTCGGTTGGGTTTATCGGGAAGTCCAGCTGTTGCTGAATCTGCGGCTATTGCCGCTTTATTAGAAGTAGTGGCAACCGTCGGCACACCAGTACATTTAATGCGCATTTCCACTAGTCGCAGTGTACAGCTAATTGCTCAAGCCAAGGCACAGGGATTACCCATAACTGCTAGTACCACTTGGATGCATCTGTTGCTCAACACCGAAGATTTGTCCAGCTACCACCCCAACTTGCGTTTAGAACCTCCCTTAGGGAACCCAATCGACCAAGCAGCATTACTTCAGGGTATCAGAGAAGGTATTCTAGATGCGATCGCGATTGATCATACTCCCTACAGCTACGAAGAGAAAACCGTCAGCTTTGCCCAAGCACCACCAGGGGTAATCGGTTTAGAACTAGCTTTACCCCTACTGTGGCATCATCTGGTAGAAAAAGGGGATTGGTCAGCCTTAGAACTGTGGCAGTCCCTTAGCACAAACTCAGCAATTTGTCTAGGACAAACCCCAGCCGCGATCGCTCCTAATCAACCAGCTGAACTTGTGTTGTTTGACCCACAACAGACTTGGACAGTTGAGCAACAAACTCTCAAATCTCACTCTGCTAACACCCCCTGGCTCAATAAACAACTAACGGGGCGTGTTGTGAGAACTTGGTGTTAGGTGTTATATCAATTCCGGTTGCATCGGAATGATTAAAAATCTGGCTTTCTGGTTAGAAAACATAGATGCTGGAGGGCGCAAGCTTTGCGCCCCTACATTACGAATATTATCCCAATGTAGCCGGAATTGATATTAGGTGTTAGGTGTTAGGTGTTAGGTGCTAACCATTTGATGACCAGCTAGCAAAGTAACAAGAAGGATAGGCATATGGCAACGACACTGGATGAAAAATTGGCGAAACTTCCTAAAGAATGCCGTGAACGTATAGAAGCCCATGCACAGGAGCTTATCACAGAAGAACGGGCGTTGCGTGAATTAAATCAGCTATCTAAATTCAGAAATTCTAAATTCTAAATTCTAAATTCTCTTATCCCTGCTGCTTTGCTAGCAAAGCAGCAGCTTCTAAGAAGGTCTTAGTGTATTCTTTCTTAGGATTAGTAAACAATTGGTGAGTGGAAGCAGTTTCCACAATATTTCCGCTATTCATCACGGCAATGCGATCGCAAAAAAATCTGGCTACCCAGAGATCATGGGTGATAAACAAATAAGTTAGGTCAAATTCTGCCTTTAAATCCCTCATCAATTGCAGTACCTGGGTCTGGACAATAGCATCCAACATACTTACTGGTTCATCACAGATTAACAGACTCGGACGAGTAATCAAAGCCCGTGCGATCGCCACTCTTTGTTGTTGTCCCCCTGATAACTCCCCTGGATAGCGATAATAGTAGTCATCTGTGGGTGTCAATCCCACTCGTTCTAACATGGCCATGACTTGGCTTTTAGCTTCTGTGGTATCAGCTAGGTGGTGTATAAATAAAGGATCAGCAATACTTTCTCCCACCGTCATCAAGGGATTGAGGCAAGCATTAGGGTCTTGAAACACCATTTGGATGTGACGACGAATGTCTCTTAGTTCTTGTCGATTTTGTGTAGTTAAATCTTTTCCCAAAAATTCCACAGTACCAGAAGTGGGACGCATTAGTTGCAAGATTGTCCGCGAAAGAGTACTTTTGCCGCAACCAGATTCCCCTACTAATCCCAGTACTTCACCGGGATAGAGGCTAAAACTCACATCATCTACAGCTTTGATAACTGTGGTCTCTTGTGTAAACAGTTGTTCAATTAAATTGCCTTCCAGGGTGAAATGCTGTTTGAGATTGGTTACTTCTAGTAGGGGTTTGTCTTTTGTTGTTGGTTGTTTGTTGTTTGTTGTTTGTTGTTTGTTGTTTGTTGTTTGTTGTTTGGGAATTGGTGCATTTAACGTCTCCCTTGTCTCCCTTGTCTCCCCCATCTCCCCCATCCCCCCATCTCCCCATCTCCCCATCTCCGCGTCCCCGCGTCCCTGCGTCCCCGCGTCCTCCTCATCTCCCTCAACAGCTTA
>JAAHGR010000672.1 GCA_010672425.1 Symploca sp. SIO2E6 | reverse complement strand
ATCAGGAGGCAGAACCCACCCCTAACCCCTCCAAGGAGGGGAACCGGAGGCAGAACCCACCCCTAACCCCTCCAAGGAGGGGAACCGGAGGCAGTCCCGATGAAAAAATTTCACCACCAGAGGATGAAGGTAGACTCTTCCCAATTCCCAATTCCCAATTCCCAATTCCCAATTCCCAATTCCCAATTCCCAATTCCCAATTCCCCATTCCCAATTCCCCATTCCCCATTCCCCACTTACAAGTCAGAGAGCAGAAGTTTAATAATTCCTATATTATCCGTTCTGTCCGGTCGGAGCTAGAATTTTTAGTACCGGGATTGGAGTTTGAGTTAAAAGATACTTACTGTGCCGCAGTTGTCCAAGGGAAAAAGACGATAACTTACCGTCATGTAGGTAAGATAGCTACCATGACTGGTCACCCAGTTTACCAAAATCTCAAACTAGAGTCTTATATTGGTACTCCTATATTTGTGCATGGTAAAGTTTACGGAACCCTGAATTTTTCCTCAACCCAAGTTAAAAGCAGCGATTTTGAACCCCATGAACAGGAAATAATCGAGTTAATGGCTCAAAGTATCGGCAGATTTATTGCTGCTCATCAAACGGAGATGGAGCGCCAGCGAGTGGAGAATGAATTAAGGCGTCAACATCGGCGATCGCAATTGTTTGCAGAAATAACACTGAAGATTCGCCAGTCTTTACAGCTAGAGGAGATTCTCCACACTACTGTAACAGAAGTGCAAAAATTTCTCCAGGCAGATCGAGTGGTAGTTTTCCAGCTAAGGTTTGATGGTTCAGGAACAGTAGTCAAAGAGGCAGTAGTTCCCCCTTCCCCAGTTATCCAAGGACAGGAAATAATTGACCCTTGCTTTCAACAAGAGTACCTAGAGCAATATCTTCAGGGAAGGATTGGTGCAATCGCTGACGTAGAAAAGGCTAATGTACAACCTTGCTATCTCAATATGTTGCAACAGTTGAGCGTCAGAGCTAATCTAGTAGTACCCATTCTCCAGAAACAAGAACTCTGGGGTTTGTTGATTGTCCATCAATGCTCTAGTCCTCGACAGTGGACTAGTTTTGAAACACAACTTTTGCAACAAATAGCAGATCAAATTGGTATCGCTTTGGCTCAAGCCCAACTTCTAGAAAGAGAAACCCGTCAGCGTCAAGAACTAGCTCGCTCTAATGTCGAGTTGCAACAGTTTGCCTATATTGCTTCCCACGACTTACAGGAGCCTCTACGTAAGATTCAGGCATTTGGCGATCGCCTCAAAGTCAAGTTTAGTGAAGTACTCACAGACCAAGGACTTGACTATCTAGAACGGATGCAGAATGCGGCAGGACGAATGCAGGTGCTGATCAATGACTTACTGAGTCTATCTCGAGTAACCACCAAAACCCAACCGTTTATTCCCGTAAATCTCACTCTGGTAGTGCAAGATGTCTTATCCGACTTAGAAATCAGTATCCAAGAAACAGGAGCTCAGGTAGAAGTAGAAAATTTGCCCATTGTGGAGGCAGATCCAGTGCAAATGCGTCAGTTGCTACAGAACCTCATCGGCAATGCGCTAAAATTTCACAATTCTCAAGTGCAACCAGTGGTCAAGATTTATGGTCAACTGCCAATGGCGTTGGAACTTCCAGCTCCTTCTTTTGATCATCAGGAACAATTGCCAAGGGATATTACAAATAATGAGGAGTTTTGTCAAATCTTGGTTAAGGACAATGGCATTGGTTTTGAGGAAAAGTACCTTGACCGTATCTTCAATGCCTTTCAACGCTTGCATGGACGCAGCGTATATCCAGGAACAGGTATTGGTTTGGCTATCTGTCGTAAGATTGTGGAACGCCACAGTGGCAGTATCACAGCAACGAGCACACCAGATCAGGGGGCAACTTTTATGATCACGCTACCGCTCAAACAACATCAAGGAGATAGTGCCAAGTGAAAGGACGCCAACACCCGATCACGATTTTGATGGCCGATGACGATCCCGATGATTGTATGTTGGCAAAGGAAGCCTTGGCAGAGAGTAGCTTGGCCAATGACCTGCGTTTTGTCAGCGATGGTGAGGAGTTGTTGGATTATCTCTATCATCGTGGCAAATATACCCAGCCGAGTAGTTCTCCTTGTCCTGGTTTGATTCTGCTAGATCTTAATATGCCCAAGAAAGATGGTCGTGAGGTTCTCAAGGAAATCAAGGCTGACCCCAACCTGCGATACATTCCGATTGTCGTGCTAACTACCTCCAAGGCAGAAGAAGACATCCATCGTAGCTACGCCCTAGGAGCCAATTCCTTTATCGCTAAGCCGGTGACTTTTAGTTCCTTGGTCGAGGTTATGAAAACTTTGAGAAAATATTGGTTTGAGATTGTTGAACTACCGCTCTTATAAAGAGTAGAACCTATGGACAACCCCCCGGTAAAAGTCCTACTAGTTGATGATGATGAGGATGACTATGCCCTAACCCGCGATTTACTTGCTGAGAGTCCAACCAATTTTGAGCTGGAATGGGTGGCAACCTATAAGGTTGCCTTAGACTCGATTGAGCACAATCAGTATGATATCTATTTGTTCGACTATCGCCTTGGGGAACGTAACGGATTGGAATTATTGCGAGAGGCGATTACCTTGGGTTGTCAAGGGCCGATTATTCTTCTGACTGGGCAAGGGGATCAAGGAATAGACATCGAAGCCATGAAAGCTGGAGCAGCGGATTATCTGGACAAAAGTCAAATCAGTTCCCCTTGGTTAGAACGTTCCATTCGTTATTCCCTTGAACGTCAGCAGGCTCAACAAAAAATTCGCGAACAAGCCGCACTGTTAGATGTAGCGACTGATGGGATTTTAGTGATCAATCTGCACAACCAAATCTTATTTTGGAATCAAGGTGCTCAGCGAATGTATGGTTGGTACTCAGAAGAAGTACTTGACAAAAATGCCCATCAGTTGTTAGGTAAAGAGGAAACTCTGCCTCGACTGCTAGAAATTCAGCAGATTGTTGTCCAAGAAGGTAATTGGTATGGAGAGTTGCAGCAAGTAAACCATCAGGGCAAGGAGATTACTGTCCAAAGCCGGTGGGCGCTAGTACAAAATTATCGGCAGCAACCCCAATCAATCCTTATCGTTAACACCGATATCACCCAGAAGAAGCAACTCGAAGCTCAGTTTCTCCGTGCTCAGCGCATGGAGAGTATTGGTACTTTGGCTGGGGGTATTGCCCATGACCTCAATAACGTACTAGCTCCTATTTTAATGTCTGTTCAGCTGTTAGCCCTTAGCATTCCAGACGATGATCGTTGTCAGCAGTGGCTAGAGATTCTAGAAAATAATACCAAACGAGGGGCAGATTTAGTCAAGCAAGTAGTGTCATTCGCCCGAGGGATAAAAGGTGATTGCACTGTGGTACAAGTAAGGCATCTGCTGCGGGAGATCAAGCAGATTGCCCAAGAAACTTTTCCTAAATCCATCAAAATTAAGACGGATATACCCCCCGACTTGTGGACTGTTTCTGGAGACGCCACCCAACTGCATCAAGTATTTATGAATCTTTGCGTTAATGCTCGCGACGCCCTAACCGATGGTGGAACTTTGACCATTACAGGGCAAAATCTGGCAATTGATGAACATTATGCCGAGATGAATCTTGATGCTCAAGTTGGTCTTTATATTGTGATTACCGTAGCAGATACCGGCGTGGGCATCCCACCAGAAATCTTAGACCGCATTTTTGAACCGTTTTTCACTACTAAAGAAGTCGGACAAGGTACGGGACTAGGACTTTCTACAGTAATGGGGATTATCAAAAGTCACGGTGGTTTTGTCAATGTGTACAGTGAACTTGGAGAAGGCACAAAATTTAAAGTGTACTTGCCAGCGGTAAAAACAGCAGATAGCGAGCCAGTAGAACAGCTGGAGTTACCTCTAGGACAAAGAGAATTGGTGCTAGTGGTAGATGATGAAGCCGCAATTCGCGAAATTACGAAAACCTCCCTGGAAACCTACAAATATCGAGTAATGACTGCTAGTAACGGCATCGAAGCGATCGCTTTGTATGCTGAACACAAAACCGCAATCAGCATTGTTTTGATTGATATGATGATGCCGGAGATGAATGGACCCAATACTATCCGCACCATACAAAAAATCAATCCTCAAGTCAAGATTATTGCTGTTAGTGGACTGGCTGCCAGTGATAAGCTCAATGAAGTTACTAAGATGGGCATTAATACGTTTTTGTATAAGCCTTATACTGCCAAGGAATTACTGACAACTATTAGGGGAGTAATGAGT
>JAAHGR010000671.1 GCA_010672425.1 Symploca sp. SIO2E6 | reverse complement strand
ACTTCTGCCAAAATTGGTGCTATCTGTGGATAATGAATATGGCATATATGGGGAAAGAGGTGATGAACTACCTGGTAATTCAGTCCCCCAATATACCAGTTGAGTATCTGATTATTAGGGGCAAAATCTGCTGTTGTTTTAATTTGGAAAATTGCCCACTCATCCTCAATACTATTCGACTCTGGGTCTACTTCAGGAAATTCTACCACTTCTAGGACATGAGCCAGCATAAATATTTCACAGACTACGAATCCATAAGTCATGAACGTAATGCATACTCCTAGGAGAGTTTGCCAAAGGGTATAACCAACTGCTAGAGGAATAAGTACAAAAAAGACAAGATTGACTAATTTCATTCCCCAGAAAGTAATCAGTTCTGAAGTTTTCAGCTTGGGAATGGGATGCTCATGATATTTGCCTTGAAATGCCACTAACTGCATCTCACCAATAGACCAGTAGAAGGGGATAATCGGATAGATAAACCAAATAAATAAATGCTGTAATCGGTGAAACCATTTGTGTTCCATCTTGGGGAACATCCGGAGTAAACCATTACCATCAATTTCCACATCATGACCACCAAGATTGGTATAGGTATGGTGCAGAAAGTTATGGCGAAATCTCCACAAATAACTTGATACTCCAATAAAATCATGAGTAAGACCCAATATCTTATTGATACGAGGATTAGTAGAATAACTCCCATGATTAGCATCATGAGCAACACTCATACCGCAAGCGCCTAGTCCTAAACCCAAAACCATACAAACTAAAACCTTGATCCACATAATTTGTGGTCCAAATAGAAGAAATGCCCAAGCACTCAATATCCAGGTTAAGATTATTGCAGTTTTAACGTACATCGCCTGATTATTTTGAGGATCAATATCATTTTCCTGAAAATAATTTCTTACCCTTTCATTCAACGTTTTCCTGAAATTATTCCCATTGGGGAAGGTTACTTTCGAGGAAGGTCTATCACTAATTAGAGATGAACTCATTATTTACTACTCAAATCTTAAGGTGAAACTAGTCACTGTCTTATTAGGGCATGTGTTGCTAATTATGTCAATAGTGTAGACCAATCCAATTCAGTGCGTTACCCTATCGCTAACGCACCCTACAAGATCTAATGTACGAGATAGCCCTAATTCAAAATAGCAATGAGACTGCTAAATAAGTCATTGAGGTCAGCAGGTACTCGATAAAGATTGAGGTCTTGCTGAACTTGTTTTTGCTCTCTGTTTAAGAGACCAAATTGCCAGACATCTCCAGTGGAGACAGCGCCATAAAGCAAAGGTTTCTTGGAAGTTGTCCATTGTTCGAGGGCGATGAGTTCGACGGCAAGTTGAGTAAAACCTCTAGCTAAGTCAGCCTTTTTGGCTTCAATGACTAAAAGATTATTTTGGGTGTGCAGGTAGTAATCGAGGGAGCCTTTTAATTGCTCGGAAACGTTAATCGAATATTCGATTCTGAGTTGGGCTTGAGTGTAGTCGATGACGGCTAAAACAATCGGGGCAATCAGGATTTCTCGACGCGCAGCTTCACTGGTGAGGCTAACGTAGGGTAAGCGGCGCTGAATGCTATGTTTAAGTTCAGTGAGTTGGTCGAGGTTGGTATAGGATGTGGGTAAGTCTAGGTGGCGGCGTTGCAGGGAAAAGTCGAATTCGGCCAGAATGTCTTCTGGCTCGTAATTCATCTCGAAATAATTGCGGAAGGTGTAAGATTTTCCGGGTTCGAGGATGGAGGTTTTAGGCATGGTGTTTTGGGAATTTAGAATTTATAATTTAGAATGAGCCTACCTGCCAAAGAAAACTCTCGCATTCATACCTTGGGATTGGAGATAGTTACTCCATTGCTCAGCTAGTCCCCGATTATCAAAAGGACCAAGAGACACATGTGGCCCTCGAGGAACGGTTCTTTGGCGAACCCCATTGGGAGTTGCACCCAACTGAACTACCTGAGCAGCTATATTTGCTAAGTCTCTTTGTGCCCCAGGAATGACAACAAAATAGAAGCGATCACGAGATAATCTTCTAGGAGTATCACTACTAGCTTGACTAGGGGGATTTTGTCCCTGGTAATCAGACTCTGTTTCTAAAGCTGGATCTTGGGGGACAGATGGAGCCAAAGGTGAGTCAGGTAGAGAATAGGGTGAGTCTTGGGGTGACGACGCAGCGGGCGGTGAGCTCAATTCCGGTGCAGATGAAGGTGATGAGGATGGTAACTCTTCTCCAAAGATAATTGGTTGTTGAAGAGTCTGTGTACTCCCTATAGTAGGGAAAGCAACTAACCCCACCCCTAAAAATATCGGGACTAATGTACTAAAATTATACTGCATTTTTTTAGATGCTTTGTTTAATCATCAAGCCGTTGTCAATATTTTATCCCAGGAATTATTTTTGACAGTAGCAATAATTGACAAAAATGTGCTAGATTAATAAAGTTGTAAATAACTTGGCTCAGTAGCTCAGTGGTTAGAGCAGGGGACTCATAAGCCCAAGGTCGCAGGTTCAAATCCCGCCTGAGCCATTTGTAAAAATCCTTATAGAGTAAGTGTTTCAGTAGAATACCCTTAATAAGGGTAGGGCTGTTTTAGGAATTTTTATCGATTTTACTATTGACTTTGACTATGAATCGACTATGATTATCTTAGAACTTAGGTTGTTCATCGTCATAAAAATAAGGTTAGAGCAATGGCTTCACAATCATCACCACAGAGAGCTTCTAAGGGTTCAGTTAGTATCGAATCATTTCAGGGTCGGTTAAGATTACGGCTACCACGTCAAGTCTATGGTGGTAAGCAAAAGTATTTAACGTTAGGACTAGACGATACACCAGAGAACAGAACAATAGCTGAAGCTAAGAAAAAACAGATTGAGTCAGATATAGCTACAGAATCTGTTGTTGTTGGAACGTTTGACAGAACATTAACAAAATACAGACCACACACTCATTTAAAGCTCGTAGACCCTGCTGAAGAGACACGGAAGGTACTGAAATTGGATGAGCTATGGGAAAACTACACCCAGTTTAAATCGAGTCAATTGGAACAGACTACAATCTTAAGAGATTATGGAAAGATTCATAAGCGAATAAAAAAGTTACCAACACAAGACTTGAGTGAAGCAGTAGCTATTCGGAATTATTTACTCAAAGCATATTCTGCTGAAGTAGCAAAACGTACATTAAAACAATTAAATGCTTGTTGCAACTGGGCAATACGCTCTAAACTGATTACCTCTAACCCGTTTGATGGTATGGCAAATGAGATTAAGACTAAGAAGACAAGTAAAACTTCTAGAATGGCATTTACAAAAGCTGAAAGAGATGCAATTATCCATGCTTTTGAAAATGATAGATACTCATCTAAGTTTGCTCCGTTAAGTCACTCCTATTATGCACGATACGTTAAGTTTCTATTCCTTACTGGTTGCCGTCCAGAAGAAGCAATAGCGCTCAAGTGGAAGCATATAGAGAAACATCGAATTGTTTTTTCTGAAGCAGTAGCAACTGATTTAAGAATTAGAAAATCTACTAAAACTCATGAAGTGAGAACTTTTCCTATCAATAAACAGTTACAAGCACTTCTAGATGAAATCAAGCTAGAAAATGATTCTTCTGAAGCTTTGGTATTTGCTGCTAAAAGTGGTAAAGAGATAGACGCTCACAATTTCTTAAATCGAGTCTGGAAACCAGTGATAGAGAAATTAGTTAAGGATGGTCTAGTTAGACAATATTTACCACAATACAATTGCCGCCATACATTCATTACTATGGCATTAGAAGCTGGTGTTACCGTTACTCAAGTAGCAAAGTGGGTTGGTAATAGTCCAGAAATAGTTATGAAACATTATGCAAGTACAATCAGGCAAGTACAACTTCCTGAGTTCTAAACAATAAACAATCTAAGGTAACAAACTTTAATAGGATAGTAGGAAAATTAGCTACTATCCATTTCTATGTCTATATTATTTAAATTATTATCCATAAGATGTTGTAGAGCTTTGTACATAAAAAGAAAAAATAATTTATTATTAGTTCTAGTTCATTAAATTTATTATATAATTTACCACTTAATTTATACTTACAATTTGCATTTAAATTGGCACTTAAGTTACTACTGTCTAGCTTCAAAAATAGCTTAAAAGTTAATTAAGCATACTAAGCTAGTTCACTGATTGTTATGTTGCAACAAAATTTTAATTACTCTTGAATTAGTAGTATATCAGAACTACTCCATCTAAAATCGTCTGTAAGGCATGGAAAACGTGTTTAAGGTATGATACTGAAGAGAGTTTAACAGC
>JAAHGR010000670.1 GCA_010672425.1 Symploca sp. SIO2E6 | reverse complement strand
TCCAGTTCCCCCCTTACAAAGGGGGGTTAGGGGGGATTAAACACCTACCACCGATTATTAATGAATAATATCATCTATCCCACCCTCGACCTGTTTCTTTACGATTTAAGAAATACTTTAGGTGAAGGTCAAGACGAACTTGAAACAACTCGAGACTTGTTTCAGAAAAAACTTCCTGAAGACATTCACGAGGTGCTCTTTCAAAAAGACACAGTTTTTGAAGACGACTATCTCGAACTTCTCCCCAAAAAAATCAAAAGCTTTCAAACCAATAGTGAACCCTACCCCTTACAGGGTTATTACTATCCGGTGCGCCTCAATGATCTTTATGGATTACTCCTAGACTGCTCAGTAAACAATCAAACCGAACCTCAACCAGCAGCATCTTTTCAGGTACTCAAAGCTGAAATTGAGCAAAGATTAAACCATCAAAGTGCCACCATCGGACAAACCTGGATGATTTCAGGCTGGCTACCCCATCCTAACACCAACTCCCCGGAAAAACTGGCCCAAGACTGCTATCAAGCCCTAATGCCAGGTTCAGATTGGGAGCGAGATTTAGAAGGACAAGGGCAGTTTTTAGGGGCAACAATTTTTGAACTCTCCCACTACCGCCTACTGATACCAGAAGGCACAGCATCCCCAACCAACATCCAAAACATCCAAGAAAACCAACAGGTTATTATTATCCTTTATCCCGATAGAGCAACAACCCAAAAATCAGCTCTATTTTATCACCACTGGTTGCGGTTATTGAGTTATCGTCACAAAATTCTTTGGGCTTATGCTCAAAGCCGATTCCTCAAACGCACCATGAAAAATCGTTCTACTGACCTAGAACAACATAGACAATCAATTAGCCACAATCAGACTAACTATCGAGAAGAAAAACTACGTGATACCCTAGTACGGGCGCAAGATAGTATCAAAAACTACACAATCGAATTATATCAGCTCGAATTTCAAGGTAGTATAATTGAAATCAACTTAAGTAACTATCAAAAACGTCTAGCAACTATTCAGGAGCGATCGCGAGCAATTGCAGCCACAGCAGAAGATAACCTGAGTTCCTTTGATCAATTTACCAGCTTAGTAACAGATAAATACCTGTTACAAATTGCCAAAGACGCAGAAAACCTCCAGCGGATTTTAAAATTACAAGAAGATACGATCAATGCCGTGCGTAGCCGCGTCGAAGTGGAAAAAGCTGAACGCGATCGCAACTTCCAAGACGCGATCGCTATATTGGGTGTAGGATGGAGTGTCGCTTCCCTAGTTGCACCTGAAGATGAATCCAGTAAAACTAACGTTATCTCCCAGCCTTCATCCCCAGAACCGGATTCTATTATACCAGCAGCAGCCTACAAACTCAGTGTTGCACTTGTGGCAGCAGCATTGACTTGGCTATTGATTCGCTTATGGCCCAAATTCATGAAATTAATGTCCAAAAAGAAATAATTGCTTCATTCTTTCTTAGTTGTTAGTTGTTAGTTGTTAGTTGTTACTTATTCATCCTACCACCTCAAACCAAGGCACAAGAAACTCCTTGATTTGGCATTGATCTTGGTAAATCATAAGGCAAATAGTATAAATCAATAAATTGAGATAACCTGCCAATAGAGTTTTTTTGAGCAAACAAAGAAAAATTTAAAGAGTGAAAAAAGGCAATATCCAGAAGATGCAGTACTTGATTACAAAAAAACTCGGATTTGCTAGAGGAGTAGGAATTGTCTGGCAGTAAATTCCTTAATTCAAAAATTTCTTGCAAGATTAACAGTTTTTCTATTACCCAATTGAGTGAGATTGCTGGTAAAGTCAAACCAGTCATCTCTCGCCTCGGCAATGGTACATCCTGCTCGAATTCAAACTGAATATCCTTAACCTGAAATAAGATACGCACTTCTTGAAACAACTGCACCTCAAATAAATGTTTGAGGTGTTGAGATTTTAAGACACTTTGATTTCTCAGGTATAAACCCAATGGTTGTTCTGGGGGACACATCTGAGCTACTTTAGGAACTACGCGATCGCCAGCCCAGTGGTATTGTTGAATTAGTGAAATCAAACCTTGATTATTTAATTGCTGAGCTGCTGCCACAAGTTTACCTTGAGACACCCAGATATAATGAGTGGATGCTGAAGCTTCTGGAGATTTTGGTGAGGCAAGAATCTTCAGTAATCCCGTTTTTTTTTCTTGATGGATAAAGTGAGAAATTTCTAGCAAAGAAAATTCTTGTAAAGAACCAGTTATCAACATTTTTTTTCGGTACGGTCAAACATGCATATATAGCGTTTACATCTGGGTCATAAACACTCTCATGGTCTGTAAAAGGGAGCAGGGAGCAGAGAACAGGGAAATTCAAAACAACGATCTAGATTCACAACTCATTTGGTAACGATATATTAGAATAATTAAACTCAGGTATTAATCAAAGTTATTACTGATAATTTAATTTTAGTTTATCTATTATCAACTATTTTTAAGATTTATTGACAATCAGCAAATAGGCATAAAAAAGGTCGAAAACACTCCCTATTCCCTATTCCCTATTCCCTATTCCCTGCTCCCTGGTTCCTTATAATAGGTTTTGTCCTGTATTGAGATCTTCACTGTGATTACTACTCCCCTGCCTCATAACTCCTCCGCCGATACCAACAGCACGACTCAGCAACCGGATGCCTTGGGGCGTTTTGGCAAATTTGGCGGCAAGTATGTGCCGGAAACCCTCATGCCTGCTCTGAGTGAGTTAGAGCAGTCTTTTGAGGAATATGCTAATGATCCAGATTTCCAAGCAGAACTGCAAGGATTGCTGCGAGATTATGTGGGACGTCCTAGTCCTCTCTACTTTGCTGAGCGTTTGAGTAATCACTACGCCAAAGCTGATGGTACTGGTGCTCAGATTTATTTGAAGCGGGAAGACCTCAATCATACAGGAGCTCACAAAATTAATAATGCTTTAGCTCAAGTGCTGTTAGCTCAACGCATGGGTAAAAAACGTATTATTGCGGAGACGGGTGCCGGACAGCATGGTGTAGCCACCGCAACCGTTTGTGCTCGCTTTGGTTTGGAATGCATCATTTATATGGGTGTCCAGGATATGGAGAGGCAAGCACTGAATGTGTTTCGGATGCGGTTGCTGGGAGCCAAAGTTCGACCTGTAACTGCAGGTACTAGTACCCTTAAAGATGCTACCTCCGAAGCGATTCGCGACTGGGTAACGAATGTGCAAACTACCCACTATATCTTAGGTTCCGTAGCCGGACCTCATCCTTACCCCTTACTGGTACGTGACTTTCACGCCATAATTGGCAAAGAAACTCGTGCTCAGTGCCAAGAAAAATGGGGTGGCTTGCCGGATATCCTGTTAGCCTGTGTTGGTGGTGGCTCCAATGCTATGGGACTATTCCATGAGTTTGTTCAAGAAGAAAGTGTGCGGTTGATTGGGGTTGAAGCAGCAGGGGAAGGTATAGCCTCCGAGAAACACGCCGCAACCCTTACCTGTGGACGTCCGGGAGTTTTACACGGAGCCATGAGCTATTTGCTGCAAGATAATGATGGTCAAGTATTAGAAGCTCACTCTATTAGTGCAGGACTAGACTATCCCGGTGTTGGTCCTGAGCATAGTTATTTCAAGGACAGTGGTCGAGCCGAATATTATAGTGTAACCGATGAGCAAGCGATCGCGGCTTTTAGACTGTTGTCAGAACTTGAGGGTATCATCCCCGCCCTAGAAACTTCTCATGCGATCGCTTATCTCGAAACCCTGTGCCCCCAACTTAGTGGTTCTCCCCACATTGTCATTAACTGTTCTGGTCGTGGTGATAAGGATGTCCAAACTGTTGCTAAGTTCATTGAGTTAGAGAATTGAGAATTGAAAATTGAAAATTGAGCTATTTTCTCATCTTCTCTCATTCTCAATTCTACTGCTGTATCAACACTTTCAGGCCCTTGCTCTCATTGCTTGACACCACCGAAGCGATCGCGGATTACAGGCAACTACCAAATAGTGATAAGCTAGACAAACTACTATACATTTTTAGATGTGTCGCGCCAGTAGTGGCGTTACACACCTAAAAATGTAGGTTGGGTAGAGCTTTAGAAAGTGACTCAACACAGCCCACTTTGAGTGTTGGGTCTCGTTGCCTCGACCCAACCTACATCTATTTAATCATTTTAGCTGTGTCACACCACTACTGGCGCGACACAGCTAAAATGGTGGAATAGGAAATCGACGGCTTCCTTGTCAAATAAGGGTTTGAGCCAAAATCTATTCCCTCATTTTAAGTGTGTCATGCCACTACTGGCGCGACACAG
>JAAHGR010000067.1 GCA_010672425.1 Symploca sp. SIO2E6 | reverse complement strand
TACAGCGCTTTGCGATGTTATGAGGTACAGTAAGAAAAATCCCCCTAAATCCCCCTTAGAAAGGGGGACTTTTACTGCCCCCCTTTCCAAGGGGGGTTGGGGGGATAAAGGTGTACCACATAACAGCGAAAACTGCTGTATCAAAAAGTTCCTCACCTCTAGCTGTTTTCATCGCATATCTACGCATAATTAAAGACCAACCCAAACTTTCTACATCTTGGATATCCATTGCCAGCCAACCCGTAGTGAAACCTGTATCCAGTAATACCTCAACTGGCAATAGCTCATCTTCAGCAGTAATTATCTCAATATCAAAGAATAACTCACCAATATCACCGAATCTACCTGAAATCATATTCTACCGCAGGCTCCTGTCTCGTTAAGACGGAACATGCCAAACATCGCATCAGGATGCTTCTGACGAGCTTTTTGATCAGCTACTTCTTCATCAGGATCGATAAAATAGTCTCCACTATCTGGCTCGATAATCATGAACCAATTGTAATGGTCTTGGATGAGTTCAGACTGTACACGATCAAAAATTGGGCGACAACGTTTATAGAAGCTGTCTAGTTCAGCTCGACGTCTAGCTATTTCTTCAGGAGAAAAGTTGACTTCTGGGAAAATTCTGCCACGACGGGCTGTGCGCTTGGGGGATACTTTACTCATAATTTGTACTACAGATTTACAGTTGGGTTTCGCTTCGCTACACCCAACCTACGGTTACTAGGGTTACTCGACTATACCTAACTAATATAGCATTTTACCGATGTAGGCGATAAAGCGATCGCACTCCCAATGTCAGCGTTTCTTTGGCGCTTACTGACGAATGTACTTAACCAGAAACCGTTTGCGCAATATCCTAGTCATATTGATGCCTGTAACTAACATCCTAACAATACATAGATGGGTTTGATATACCAATTCACAATATAAAAGCTTTAAATAAGATCTACGTGATTTTACTAACACCTTATTCAGTATCCGAAGATCACAAGCTACATTAAAAATATCAATAAATGCTAACATTGCGTTGCTTTCCTTACTAGAAACCGGGTTTATCGTAACGATTACAACATTAGTCCGAGGAATACTCTATCAATGCGAAAGGCAGTTTGTTTAACCTCTATGGATTTAAACTGATACCCTTGACGTGATGGTTGTCCAATGAGCTCAAAAAATAGTGCTGGGACATTGTGGAAGATGCGGTAAAATAAAGAGTCGGTCTTCACTGTAGGGGTTAGGTCACCTTGTCTTTTCCTTGTTATCCTGTCACCAGCAATGAGGTACAACACTATGTCCAGCAATACTTGGGTCCCATCAACGCTCAGATTACCCAGGAAGCAAGGGATGCTCTCTTCAGGGGAGATGCTTCCGGGATTGGTGCTCTAATGAAGCAAGCACAGCAAGAATTTGACCAACATTTAATACCCGCCTCTCACCGACAGACAATGATAGAATTTAGAATTTAGAATTTAGAATTGGGTAATTATGGTTTGCTGTATAGGTGTGAAAGCCATGCCAGACAAGACTTTCAATCATTTTATGTTCTTTTTAGTACAAGAAAATGGTATGGATGGGCTCAAAAACCTTACTCATTACTCATTACTCACCTACTCACCTACTCCCTACTATATACTAAAATGAATTCTTACCCGATAATTATCCCAATTACTATTTTAGTCATTTACTTCGTTTGTTTGTTACTGATTTTCCTCCACAGTCTTATTCAACTCCACCTAGTTTATCATTACCTCAAATCCCAGCAACTAAAAAGGAAAAACCACACACGAGCATTACAAGAATTCCCCTTAGTGACCATTCAACTTCCTATATATAATGAGCTGTATGTGGCCGAGAGATTACTCAACGCTGTTGCTAGTTTGGATTTTCCTAAAGAGTGCTTAGAGATTCAGGTTCTAGATGACTCAAGGGATGAAACACCACAAATAATTGCGGCTCAGATTCAAGCGATTAAAGACCAAGGTATTAATATTACTCACTTGCAACGCCCTCAAAGAGTCGGTTACAAAGCAGGTGCCTTAGCTTATGGTTTAGAAATAGCCAAAGGTGATTATCTGGCTATCTTTGATGCTGACTTCCTCCCTTATCCAGATTTCCTCCTAAAAACCTTACCCTATTTTACTGATCAGCAAGTCGGACTAGTCCAAGCCAGATGGAACCATTTAAACGAAGATTATTCTATTTTTACCAGAATTCAAGCTTTTAACCTGAACGGACATTTTTCCATTGAGCAACAAGGCAGAAATGCCGGAGGATACTTTATTAACTTTAACGGTACAGCAGGAGTATGGCGTAAAGCGGCAATTCAAAGTGCTGGAGGTTGGCATTCAGATACCTTAACTGAAGATTTAGATCTGAGTTATAGAGCACAACTGCGAGGATGGAAGTTTGTTTACCTGGAAGATGTAGTTGCTCCGGCGGAAATACCCGTTGCCGTTGAAGCCATCAAATCCCAACAGTACCGATGGAGTAAAGGAGCAGCAGAAACTGCCCGTAAACATCTGAAAAATATCGTTCAATCCCAGCTTCCTTGGCTGACAAAGGTTCATAGTCTGGCTCATTTACTCAACTCAACAGTGTTTATTTGTGTACTATGTTTGAGTTTGTTAAGTATTCCCATTTTACTGATTAAGCACACCTATCCTGAATTTAGACTATTCTTCCAGGTTATTAATGTTTTGTTTATTGCTTTTGTTAATTTATTATTGTTTTATTTTGTTTCTACTCAAAATAAATACTCAAAAACCTCGGAAAGGATACTCTACTTTGTCGTCATGTTTCCCGCTTTCCTGTGTTTCTCGATGAGTCTGGCACTGCAAAATTCTATGGCTGCGATCACAGGATTTTTAGGAAAAGGTAGTAGTTTTGTGAGAACCCCCAAATTTAATATTATTAATCAGACTCAAAATTGGTATAATAATAAATATTTCAGTAAAAAAATTAAACCTTTTACCTTTATAGAATTGTGCCTTGCTTTGTATGCTTTTTCTGGTATCTACCTAGCATTTGTACTGGAAGATTTTGGTTTATTACCTTTTCACCTATCTCTAGCTTGTGGTTATACTATGTTATCTTGCGGTGCTATTTATCAAGTATGGAAGCCGAAGAGATAAGTAGGGTTTGCTTAACAAGTAATAAGTAATAAGTAATAAGTAATAAGCGTTAGAGGGACTATGCAGGAAGCTGATATTCAGTGCTGTAGGGGCGCATTGCATGCGCCCTGAATATTCCCGTGTGAGCGATCACAAATCGTAGAGTTAGAGGGCGCACGGTTGAGGGCGCAATGCTTGCGCCCCTACCCAAACGCGATCGCTTCAAAAGTGAAACTATTTTTTAAGCTTCTGACGCCGACTTTTAGTAACAATGACTCCAGTAACAGGAGTACCAGCAATGGGCATTACCTGATATTGACGCTCATCTTCGAGTTTTTTCAACTCTGTGTAATCAACCCAGTGGATACAATCCACTGGACAGGTGTCTATTGCTTCCTGAATCACTGGGTCTGGGTCACCATCTTGCCGCACCACCCGGGATTTACCATAACTTGGCTCAATGTAGAAGGTTTTGCGGGCAACATGGGCACAATGCTTACAGCCGATGCAGGTAATTTCATCGACATAAACACCCTTTTGCCGTAGGATGCCTCCTAGTTCTGGCTCAAAACCAGAACGATTTGGCGCATCTCGAAGAAAGCCTCCTAATTCTGGCTCGAAACCAGAGCGTTCCGGTTCCCTAGAAGAATCAGACATATACTAAATCATGCCAACTTTTGGACTTGTATTAACTCCCCCAGCTCCCCCAGCTAGGCACTCCAGCGTTGCACAACCAAACGAATCGAGCCATCTTGATTGTTTTGTTCTTCAGCAACTTGGAAACCCTGCTTAGAGGTTTCCTGCATCACTGTTTGGTAAGCATAGCGCTGGGTTATCTGATTAAGGAAACCATTAACAGACAATGGCTGTTGCCAATACTGTAAATCAGCAACTAGTTCGTATTCTTGACCATTCCAACTAAAACCGATGTCATAGTCATTGTCTTGTTCAATGACTATTTCGGCATTCTGGGTTTGATTGCGATAGCCTCGCACTGAACGAGGACCAGCTTGCCAATCGATATCTAAGTCTGTTAAAGCAGCTTGTAAAGAAACGAGGTTACGGATTTGAGTTTTGATATTGCTGAAATGTGACATGGTGTGAGTGAAACTAATCTACGTTGAACAAAAAACTTTAAGCTAATACGCATTTAAACTACTTAGTCCTAATCTGGTAGTCCCCGCGTCCGGTGCGTCTCCGCGTCCGGTGCGTCTCCACGTCGTCAGTACTAATTCGTCATTAAAATGCAGCCACAGCTTA
Organism: Symploca sp. SIO2E6; assembly: GCA_010672425.1. GTDB lineage: Bacteria > Cyanobacteriota > Cyanobacteriia > Cyanobacteriales > Coleofasciculaceae > Caldora. The sequence goes on along the minus strand of JAAHGR010000067.1, from coordinate 16,444 downwards.
CCAATTGCTAAAAGTAGCTTGAGCAGTTACTTTAGCTGCTTGCTCAATTTGTTGGGCATAATACTCTGATGTCTTCTCCTGAGAGACGACTTGTCCCAATTGAGCTTCAATCGCTGCTGTCACCTCTGCGCAGGAGGAGCCAACAATTCCGGTGACTTTCTCCTTTACCCGACCATCTGGATAAATGATGAATTCTAATGTTTCCATACTTGAGTTGAAATGCTTGGTCAATGCTGGATCTGGGGCTGTTGCACTGATTAGGCGACAGCTGACGATGCTTTGGGGTGACTTTCCAACCACCAGTTAACTGGTAAGTTGTTTTACAAGCCGTATGACTTCGCAGTAATGCGAGTCATAATGTAACAAAAATTTATAGTTGACTAGTATTATACTCTAGTCTGTTGTTAAGTTTCGCGTAACTTGTCTCAGCAGTCAAGTTTTAAGCATGATGATGGAAAAGCAATTTCAAAATTCGAGTTATTCGGTCACAGCAGAACCAATACGAGTAGGTGTTCTCGGCTTCGGAGGTTTAGGTCAAGCTGCGGCGAGAGTCCTGGCTCCCAAACAACAGATGCTCTGGGTAGCAGCAACGGATCTCAAAGGCTACGCCTATGACGCTGCGGGGTTAAATCCAGACCACTGTATCAAGACTTACCACTCCCAGGGTTCCCTGGGTTATCTAGAGCCAACCGGCATCCTGAGCAATCAAACTATCCCAGATTTAATTGCCCAAGCCTCTGTAGATGGCTATTTCTTGGCACTGCCGAATTTACCCAATACATTTATGGCTGATGTCGCACGAAAATTTATTGCTGCTGGTTGGCAGGGGGTTTTAGTGGATGCTCTCAAACGCACCAGTGCTGTCGAGCAATTGTTAGAACTCCAAGAGGAACTACAAGCAGCAGGAATTACCTACATGACTGGTTGCGGTGCAACACCAGGACTGTTGACTGCGGCAGCAGCTTTGGCGGCTCAAAGTTATGCAGAGATTCACCAGGTGACAATTACTTTTGGCGTGGGGATTGCCAACTGGGAAGCCTATCGAGCCACGATTCGGGAAGATATTGCTCATCTCCCTGGCTACAATGTGGAACTAGCCAAGGGGATGAGTGATGCAGAAGTAGAAGCTTTACTAGAAGAGACAGATGGCATCCTCAAGCTGGAGAATATGGAACATGCTGATGATGTAATGTTAGAATTAGCGGGAATTTGTCCACGCGATCGCGTTACTGTTGGTGGGATTGTTGATACCCGCAATCCCAAAAAACCCCTGAGTACTAATGTTCAAATTACTGGTCGTACCTTTGAAGGGAAGATTTCTACTCATACCTTTACCTTGGGAGATGAGACTAGTATGGCAGCCAATGTCTGTGGTCCAGCTTTTGGTTACCTCAAAGCTGGGGTGTCCCTACATCAACGGGGTATTTATGGACTATTTACCGCAGCAGAAGTGATGCCAATGTTTGTTAGTTAAGGGAATGGGGAATGGGGAATGGGGAATGGAGAATAGGGAGAAAGCTAATTTTTCCCTACCACCTACTACCTATTGCTACTTAGCAAGTTAGGGAAACTATGCACTATTATGTGCAAAAATAGGATACACTTCAAGTGTTGAGCATAGGAAGCGATTTTTTTTTATGACATTACGGTATATTGAGTAATTTTGTGCTAGACTAATTGAAGTGCATCAATGTAGCGCTTATGTCTCAAAAATTTTGACCACCTAGAGAAGCGGCTGTAACATCGTTTCCAATTCCCAATTCCCAATTCCCAATTCCCAATTCCCAATTCCCAATTCCCAATTCCCAATTCCCAATTCCCAATTCCCAATTCCCAATTCCCAATTCCCAATCCCCAATTCCCAATTCCCCATTCCCCATTCTAAATTCTATGTCTCCTTTGCCCGATTACCGTCCCAAACAACTCTCCCTTGGTCCTTTAGAGAGCGAAATTTTGCAGATTGTTTGGGAACTAGGTTCTGCTACAGTTAAAGATGTGCATCAAAAGATCTTGGCTGATCCTGACCGTGAGTTAGCTTATACCTCAGTCACTACAGTACTGCGTCGCCTGACCCAGAAAGGTTGGTTGAGTTGTGATCAACAAGAGCGTGCTTTTACCTGGAAACCTCGGGTATCTAGCCAGGAGGCTAAGGTAATACAAGCTCATGAGCAGCTTAACCGCTTTTTAGCTGTGGGCAATCCAGATATCGTTGCTGCTTTTGCTGATAGCCTAGATAATGCCAGCTTAGAACAAATAGAAGCGATCGCCTTGCGGTTAAAAGCAGTCCGTCAAGCCAGACAGGAGGAACTCTAATGCATCTGCTGATGATGCTACTAGCATTAGGGCTAGCTTGGTTACTGAGATTAGCTTGGCAACCAGCCACTGGTAACTGGAGCCAACGCTGGCAAAGGGCATTGTTGTTTTTTCTGTTACCGCCTCTGCTACTGCTGATGACAGCGGTTGCAGTACTTTGTATGGGTTCTCAAGGAGAAATGATTGGTCTGCGCACCGGTTGGTTAAGTTACTGGCTGGTGTTTGCAGGAGTGGGTATTTCCCTGGTTTGCTGTTTGCAGTTAGCTGTTGCCGGTTGGCAGTCTTGGCGACAGGTTCGTAGTTATCCTCGGATTGTGTTGGGGAGTAGGGAATGGGGAATGGGGAATGGGGAATGGGGGATTGGGAGTACGGCTCGTTTGCTGGAAAATCCGACATTATTTATTGCTCAGATTGGCTTTTGGCAACCAGAATTGGTGGTTAGTCAGGGACTATTGCAGGCACTCACACCAGAACATTTGGCAGCCGTTTTAACCCACGAAGAAGCTCATCGCTACTATCGAGATACCTTCTGGTTTTTCTGGCTAGGTTGGGTACGCCACTTTAGTGTTTGGTTACCTAATACAGAAGTATTATGGCAGGAATTACTGCTCCTGCGGGAAATCCGTGCTGATGGTTGGGCCGCACAACGGGTAGATGCCCTGTTGTTGGCAGAATCACTACTGATGGTGGTAAGTGCCTCCGTCAGGGGAGCGGAAAATTTCTGTGCCGCGTTTAGCTGTACTGTTCCTCGTAATCGGTTACAGGAAAGGATTGATGCTCTTTTAGGGGAAATAGATTATTTTGCTCCCTCAAGTATCTGGACTTGGAGTTGGTTGACTTTAGTTTTGCTTCCCCTATTAGCTGTACCGTTTCATGGTTGAGAATTGGGAATTGGGAATTGGGAATTGGGAATTGGGAATTGGGAATTGGGAATTGGGAATTGGGAATTGGGAATTGGGAATTGGGAATTGGGAATTGGGAATTGGGAATTGAGAATTGGGAATTGGGAATTGGGAATTGTTTCTTCTACTTATTACTCATTACTCATTACTCATTACTCATTACTTATTACTTATTACTCATTACTCATTACTCATTGAACAATCTGACGCATATAACTACTCCACAACTGAACCGCTTGACTACTACTACCGTTAGTGGGAGAATTATTATCATTGCCTAACCAGATGCCAGTGACTAGTTGGCGGGATGGGACGAAGCCGATGAACCAAAGGTCTACATTGCGATCGGTTGTACCGGTTTTCCCTGCTTCTCCTAAACCAAGGGAAGCACCTCTAGCTGTGCCGGTTTGCACTACACCCTGCAGCATGTTAGTCATGACGCTGGCAACTGCTGGTGATACAGCCTGAGAACTCATTTCCCCATTTTCACCGAAAGTGTAAATCACGCGGCAGGTTTGGGGGTCGTTATTATCGGTACAATCATTACTGTCGAGAATTCGTCTGATGGCATGGGGACGGTTCCAAACTCCACGATTTGCGATCGCACCGTAGGAACCGGTAATTTCTAAAACATTAACCTCGCTTAAGCCAATGGCTAAACGCGGTGCAGGATTAAGTTCTGATTTGATACCGAGGCGTCGTGCCACTCCTACCATATTATTTAAACCGGCATCTTGAGCTACCTGGATCGCCGTCACATTTTCCGATTGTGCTAAGCCGGTATACATGTTGATATCACCAGTAGAACGTTGACATCCTTCGATCCGTAAGCTATTAATGCGATCGCAAGAGTAGGTTTTTGTGGGTGGGATGCCTTTTTCTACAGCAGCGGCGTAGGCAAAGAGTTTGAAAGTGGAACCCGGTTGTCGTTGGGCTTGAGTCGCACGATTGAACTGACTTTTTTGGTAATCTACACCCCCAACCAGGGTGCGAATTTCCCCATTACTGGTGTCGAGGGTCACAATTGCCCCTTGGGAGAATTTCAAATTAGCGCCAGTGCTATTAACATAGTCCCGTAAGGCTTTCTCTGCCAAAGTCTGAGCCTGGAGATCTAAACCAGTTTCGACATAGAAGTTACCTTCTTGGGCTAAATCCTTCCCCAGTAGTTGCTGTAGCTCACCGAAGACATAATAATAGAAGTAGGGAGCCTTGATACTAGAGAGGAATTCACGAGCCTCAGGACTGACTTGAATACGGGATCTTCTGGCTCTGCTGGCTTCTTCATCGCTAATCATCCCTAAAATGCGCATCCGCTCAATGACCCGGTTGCGTAATTGTAACGATGTATCATAGTCTTGAACGGGATTATAGCTATTGGGAGCAGGCAAAGTTGCTACCAGAGTTGCGGCTTCTTCAATGGATAAATCCCTGGCTGTTTTGTCAAAGTAAAACTGAGCAGCATCTTCAAATCCGTAAGCTTCGATACCCAAGTAAACTCGGTTTAAATAAGCCCTTAAAATCTCATTTTTACTGTAGAAAGTCTCTAATTTCAGAGCCACTACCATTTCCCGCAGTTTCCTCCCAGCACTGTTACCTCGTCCGACATATTCTGGAAACAGACTGCGAGCCACCTGTTGGGTAATTGTGCTGGCTCCTTCCCGAATGGTTCCCCCTTGGATATTTCTGACTAAGGCCCGTAAAATACCGTAAGGGTCCACACCAAAGTGCCAATAGTAGCGACTGTCTTCAGAAGCGACTACTGCCTGGGGTAGGTATTCCGAGAAATCTGCTAAGCGTTGGAGTTCCCTGTGAGCTTCTGTACGAGGCTTACGTAGGGGAGTCTCGTCACGGGAGTAGATAACTACTGGTCCTTGGACACCGATGGGCAAGGGACGTACCGGTACTTTTGACCATTCGATCGCAATCAAGAGTAACACCAAACAGATTAACCCACCGATAGCGTATAAACTCCAGCGAATAACTAGAATATACCAGGGAGGTGGATCGATATACCGAAGTGTTACCGATGCTGCCAATTCTGGTGGCCCAATAGTGAGGACATCCCCATGACGCAAAATCAGGGAAGGCAGTCGGCGTTTGCCCCGGTAGATACCGTTAGTCGAGTTTTCATCTTTGATCACAAAAGACCTCTGATTGCGTCCATGGCGTTCTAAAGACAGATGAATCTGACTAACCACCGGATTGCGCACAACTATATCGCAAGATTTGGAACTACGTCCGAGTAAGTAGCGATCCCCTAGTAGGGGTATGACATCAGGTTGATTCGCATTAGCGTCTTGCACCCGGATCTCTGGCACCCTAGCATTAGGTTTGAGGGCAAGGGACTGAAAGTTAACTTTCGCCTGAATGGTCTTTACTGCTTGAGTGACATGACTAAGCAGTGTTTTCTGTTGTTTTGGTGGTTGGGGGGAACTCATGGGTGCAAGTGATGAGTTATCGGCTTGTTCGCTCTTTACCCATTCTACCTCTTGATACTCCTACTGCCGTGACCCAGCTAAAATGATTGAATAGATGTAGGTTGGGTCGAGGCAACGAGACCCAACGCTGGAGCGGGTTGTGTTGGGTCACTTTCTCTTATGCTCTACCCAACCTACATTTTTAGCTGTGCCACGCCACTAGCTCGGCACAGCTAATTTGTTGCTTTAGAAGGAATGTCGGGAGTGTGGGGAGTGTGGGGAGTGTGGGAAGATAGGTTATTCCAGCATTTTAGCTGTGCTGAGCTACTACATCACACCTAATACCTAACACCTAACACCTAATACCTTCTCTTAAACAATGAACTCCCAGAACCCATTTATCAATTTCAAAGCTCGCTCTCTAGTACTCTGGGCTATTTTAATCTCTATTGCCCTAGGCTTTCTCCTAGGTGTAGTTTCTTCCCTTAGCAGCCTGAACCCTAATGATCCAATTTTTGCTTTGGTTGTTTACGACCTAACCTTTATTTTGCTATGTCTGTGGGCAATAAAACGGTTAAGTCGCTTACAAATTAATATCGATTATATCATTGGTAAGATACCACGTAACTACCGCTGGTTACCAACCATTGGCATAGTGATTACCATCTTGCTGTTTTCCCTAGGTTCAGGTCAACTGCTGTTGTACCTGCTATCGTTTTTTGCTCCCAACTGGGTAGAGTCAATCATTAATGAAGAAATTTTTCTCTCTGGTGCTGACAATTTTGCCACCGTATTAAACAATGTCTTAGCATTTATTACTATTGTTGTGGTTGCTCCAGTAACCGAAGAACTACTATTTCGAGGCATACTTTTACACCGATGGGCAGCAAAATGGGGAATTAGACCAGCCTTGTTAGTAACTTCTCTGTTGTTTGGCATCCTTCATACCAATGTTGTTGGTTTGTCAGTTTTTGGGTTAATGATGGCGCTGCTCTACATTAAAACTCGTACCCTGATTGTTCCAATTGTCTGTCATGCTCTAAATAATCTGGCTGCTGTGGGTCTAGGATTAATCCCCAATGATACCAGCACAACTGATATGTTAGAGCAACTTCATTCTGAGTGGTGGGTTGGCATTATTTTTGTAGTCTTGTCCGCTCCTTTGTTGATTTCTTTTATTTCTAAAAACTGGCCCCGTCCAACTTTCCCTCTACCCTATTTTAGTAATGGGGAGCAATCGGAATGTAGAATGTAGAATTGGGAATTGGGAATTGGGAATTGGGAATTGGGAATTGGGAATTGGGAATTGGGAATTGGGGATCGCTTTCGGTATCCTTGAATAGCCTAATCCAGATACCCGACTTCTTTAAGAAGTCGGGTATCTCAACACCTTGCGATCGCTCTTGTTTTTTGCTATTATCACTAATAATCGAGAAAGTCTGCACCTGTAGGTACTCTAAATTTTAAAATGAACCACATTACTCATTACTCATTACTCATTCAGCAGACCCTAGTTAGGTGTTAGGTGTTGGATTTGTAGGGGCGGGTTAACCAACCATTTTCGCCATTTACCCAAATCTTGATAAACCCGCCCCATATATTCTCCCCTAACGTAGGTAAATGGGGAGCATCCCATTTGGGAAAAAACATTACCCAAAGAACGACATGGCAAGGGTTTCAGCTATATTAAATGAGACAACTCGCCAAAATGGGATGCTCCCGGTAAATGGGCGTATGCAATAAGCTAAATGGGCGTATGCAATAAGCTAAATGGGCGTATGCAATAAGCTAAATGGGCGTATGCAATAAGCTAAATGGGCGTATGCAATACGCCCCTACAGCCTGTCTTTAAATTAAGCAATTTCAATCATACTGGCTTCAAGCCAAAGAAATACCTGATGATTTTGAACCTGGATTTTGACGAGATTAGGTCGTTTGAGCTCTTGCACTCAAAAAATAAAAATGATATAAAGTTAGTATAATACCTACATTGTAACTTTTTTTCTTTGCAACAGGTGATTTAATGGCTCTAAACCTCATCATGGCGTGGTAAAAGTGGAAAAATCTTGATAGAAGAGGGATTTAGTAAAAGTGCCTCATTGACTAAAATATTAGCACGGCTAAATTGCTACAGTTGACATTATGTTTATTGTCTGCTTGTGGGGACTGTGGAACTGGCATCGGTGTCAGTCATTGCCACCACAGGCTAGAAACCTGTTCCACGGGATTTCAAAACCATGAAACCAATTTATTTTGGGATGAAGAGGTACTTTATATATAGGCGCACAGCTTTTCCCATTATAAATAATAGCACAAATCGCATGCTTTTGTTCCTTATCGGATTTGCCGACATTCACCCCAGGTTAATTCAACCAATCCGCAAGGTTATCGACAGGGCGGGTTTTGTCTGATGGTGATCGTTGAATGGGGTAAAATATCTCATTACCCGCCCCTACGAATACACGGGATTTTTTGATTGTTATCGGATTTACCGATATCACATCCCAGGCTAATCCAATCAATTCGCTTTCTCGGTGTAAGCGATCGCCTACAGCACCAGCTTGCGCTGCTCCATTTTGCCGATCCTTATCGAAATTTTCGATATCGTTATCCTTAGTGAGAGCGGGTTTAGGGATAGCCTAGACTATCTTACCAGCAAATGTTGGTAAAAACCCGCCCTAGGATATGTGATCGCCGGGAATTTGGTGTGCTCACATACCGCAGGATCTCACGGTTCGCTAAAACTATTATAGCACAATCGCACTGATTGGTTACCTCCAACTCCAAATTAACCACCAGCTGCAAAGGTAGCCATAATTAGCACTGATAGTAACAAACCAGGACTCAGTAGCAATACTAACATTAACAAATCATGGGGGGTCATAACTTTAGAGTTCCTTCCTCGACAAATCAAGCTTTAAATTAACCTGCCTACACTAGTAACTCCCTGAAAATGAATAATTTATTCCAAATTTCGAGGGAATGGAGAATTTAGAATTTAGAATTTAGAATTTAGAATGAAGAATTGTCTTCCTTGTCTTCCTTGTCTTCCTTGTCTTCCTTGTCTTCCTTGTCTTCCTTGTCTCCCCCATCTCCCCATCCCCCCATCTCCTTACTGCTGCGAGAGGCGTTTAACTGGTTGTCCCGCTAAGAGTCGATGAGCATCTTCGAGTAAGGCAGGAATTTGGTTAGCATGGGGACTTTGCCGCAGACATTGGCCTAAATCTAATTCTCTCACCCCCTCGGCTGGAGCACCAGGAAACCAATGACCACCATTAGATAACAGGTTATAGCGCATTTTGCCATACTCAACCATATCGTAAGCGATCGCGAGATTTCTCAGCCACAAAATTACTGGAATATTCATCCCTCCAGGGGTTGCTTCCGGTTTGGGTAAACCTATATGCCAGCTATTTACCCAGTCTTTTCCTAACCGTGCGATCGCGGCTTGTTCTAAACGTTCTATAATTGGTAGTAAGATTTCCTCTGCTTGCTCCAACAATGCTACTGCTTTGAGGTGTTCCTCAAAATCTGACGGTTGTGAGGCTCCTAAACTTAGGGTATGTACCTGAGGATGAGATAGGCAAAACAGGTCATTAAATACTATAGGACTTAGGGGAGCACAAAGTTCCACCAATCTTGACGGTGGTTTGTAGAGCATTCCCCCCTTATCCGAGGGACTAATAATAAACACCCCCATATCGTGACGATTGGCAGCTGCGATCGCAGGCCAGTTCAATTGATTAATGTAGTACCAATGCAAGTTAAGATAGTCAAACTGGTTGGTTTCAATCGTTTTGACAATCACATCCGTCGGACCGTGAGTCGAAAAGCCAATAAACCGCACTTTGCCCTCTGCTTGCAGCTGTCGTGCTACTTCCAAACAACCACCAGGACGGATACTATAGTCTAGTAACTCATCGGTATTGATACCATGCAACGAGAATAAATCTACATAGTCTAGCTTGAGGTAAGCCAGGGATTGTTCAAACTTACGCCGAAATTCTTGAGCATCTGGTTTCGGGCCAACCTTAGTTTGCACAATCAGTTGCTCTCGGGGTAGATGGGGCAAAATCATACCCAACTGCATTTCTGAGGTACCATAATCACGAGCGGTTTCGATGTGATTAATGCCTACTTCTAAAGCATGGCGAATGGTAGCCTCCAGGTTCTGTTGATTGTCTTTGGGAATTTGCCAAGCTGGGGTATCTTGCCACTTAAACTGGTAGCGCATACCCCCGCAGGAAAACACCGGCATGGGTAATTCTGTACGTCCAAATCTTCGGTATTGCATTATTGGAATGGGGAATGGGGAATGGGGAATGGGGAATGGGGAATTGGGGATTGGGAATTGGGAATTGGGAATTGGGAATTGGATGTAATTTACATCACCTAACACCTAACACCTACAACCTAACACATAACACCTACCACCTACCACCTACCACCTAATCCAACCAGTGTCTTGATAGCCAAAATGAAACAGTTCTGGATGCAGGATCTCTGCTAAGATTTCTAGGGAATCGACTAACCTGGGTCCTGGTCTATTGAAATAGGAATTGCCATCTGTTAGGTAAACTTGGCTGTTGCGGACAGCTTGTAAATTAGACCATTCTGACCGCTGTACTAGTTGTTGTGCTTCCTCCTGGGTACGATCTAAATTAAAACCGCAGGGCATAATAATAATTACTTCTGGATCAGCTGCTACTAGTTGCTCCCATTCTAGGTAAGGGGAATGCTCACCCCAGGCTCCCAAGAGAGGGTTACCCCCAGCAATGGTGATCAATTGGGGAATCCAGTTGCCAGTTGCCATTAGGGGATCGAGCCACTCAATCGCAGCTACAGTGGGACGCTGGTTATCGGGGAGGACTTGGGTTTTTTGCTGACAAGCTGTAACGCGGGATTGAAGTTGAGTTAAAATAGGTTGGGAAGCTACTCCTAGCTTAGTGGCAACCTGTTCAATATCTGTCCACACCTCTGGTAATAATTTTGGTTGTAAGGAAATGAGTTGAGGGTGGCTAGAGGTGAGTTCCCCTACTGCTTGTTCAACGAGATTGAAGTTGACAGCACAGACATCACATTGATCTTGGGTGATAATATGAGTCGGCTGCAATTGTTCGAGAACATCAGTTTTCAACTGGTAGATGCTGATGGCTTGTTGGACTAAGTCAATAATATCAGCATCAATTTGGGCATCATCTTGCTCACTGTTGATACTGGCTGTGGTACAAATGGGACGATCAAGGATTTCTGGAGGATAGTCACATTCATGCGATCGCCCGACAATTTGCTCGGTTAATCCTAATGCTGCAACAATTTCCGTCGCACTGGGGAGCAGACAAATTATTCTGAGATTTGTCATTGGTTGTTTGTTGTTTGTTGTTTGTTGTTGGTTATTTGTTGTTGGTTGTTTGTTGTTGGTTGTTTGTTATTTGTTGTTGGTTATTTGTTATTTGTTATTTGTTATTTGTTATTTACTCATTACTCATTACTCATTACTCATTACTTATTACTCATTACTTATTACTTATTACTTATTACTTAAATCAACTAACTCCCCAGGTGCAACAGCACCCTTTTCAGTAATAATTGCTGTAATTAACTCCGCCGGTGTGACATCAAAAGCGGGATTATAAAACTCTACTCCTTCTGGACACAACCTGGTTGCTCCTACTTGGTAGATTTCTGAAGGATGGCGTTCTTCTATGGGGATTTCGCAGCCGGTGGCTAGCTTAAAATCAATGGTGGATAAGGGTGCAGCGACGAAGAAAGGAATCTTGTGAGCAGCAGCTGCGATCGCTAAACTATAAGTACCTATTTTGTTGGCAGTGTCACCATTTGCAGTAATCCGATCTGCACCCACAACTACGGCATCGATCAATCCCTGTTTCATACAATGAGCTGCCATGTTATCGGTAATTACTGTAACTGGTATTCCTTCTTGCACACATTCCCAGGAAGTGAGTTTGGCTCCTTGTAAGCGGGGACGGGTTTCGTCAGCGTAGACTCGATTTAGTCTTCCTTCTCGCCATGCAGAACGTATTACACCCAAGGCAGTGCCATAACCAACGGTGGCTAGTGCTCCCGTATTACAGTGAGTGAGCACAGATAACTGCTGAGGATGAGATGGTAACACAGCTAAACCGCGATCGCCAATGGTTTGACAAGTCTCTAGGTCTTCTGCTTGAATTGCCTGGGCTGTGGCTAATAAAGATACCTGTAGCTGTTCTACTGAACCCGAAGTTTCCCTAGCTGTTTCCAACATTCTTGCGATCGCCCAAAATAAATTAACCGCTGTGGGACGAGTTTGGCGCAACTGCTGGGCAATTTCTTCGAGTTGATTCAAGAAGCTATCTCTATCGGTTGTCTGAATTTCCCTGGCTCCCAGGTACATACCATAAGCAGCGGCAACACCGATGGCAGGCGCACCTCGGACAACCATGGTTTTAATCGCCTGTGCCATCTCCTGAGAGTTAGTGATTGCCACCGTGGTGTACTTTTCCGGCAACTGGGTTTGATCGATGAGTAGAACTGTGTCTTCTTGCCAGATAATAGGATATACGGGGTTGGTGGACTGGGGAGTGGGGTTGGTAGACATGTATCAAAAATAGTTAATAGTTTAGATATAGCCATTCTCATACTTGTGAGGTACAGCCAATTTCCTTTCTTATCCTGTATTCAATCTGATAGTAATACCAAATCCGGGTTCGCTATACCCGTTTTGATAAAACCGCGAAATCCTGTAGAGATGTTGCATGCAACGTCTCTACAGGGCAGGATATAACGGGTTTATATAAACCGGATTTGATATAAGATAGGGTATACCTCATGAGTTCAAGAAACGCTATATCAAGGTTTTCTCAATAAGATATGTGTCCTATAGTAACTGAATTTGGTATCAGTTCCACCTCAGGTTCTGTTTCAGTGGGAGAAGGTAGCGGAGAAATAGGTTCACTCAATTGAGCATGGGAATCCCCAGAAAGGCTTTCACCCGACAATCTATCCGTACAACAGCCGTCTTTCCAATCATCACCTGCTTTGTGTTTGCATTGTATCTTCTTATCTTGATTTGTACTCATGACCGACTGCTCCTATATATATGCAGATAGGGTACGTATGTAATACAGTATACCCCTGAACGGTAATAGGCGGCAATAGACGGTAATAGTCGGTAATACTCAGTACCGAAGCAACTATTGTGCTGATGGCGGTAAAATACGATCTATAAGTGAATTACTTGTAAAGTAGAAGATAGTCACTAAAACTATCGCTGGTAATGTAATGGAGAATAAGTTGTTAGACTCTAATCCTGACATCTCTAGAGTGACTGTTAATAGTGCTGCTGTCATACCATTTTGATGACCAAACATAATTCTGATTTTATTCTCATTAGAATCTCTGATAAAGAGCAGCGTCACAATGATCTGTGCCAGAAAAAATGTTGAAAACGCCAGTATCAAACCAGAAAACCAATTAATAGTCAAGTTTGTTGCTAGAGAGGCGATGACAACCGCACTCATATAAAAGATAATATCCAATGTTACTTTGATAATCTTCCCACCAGTTAATGGTCTGATGAAAAGTCCAATTGCTGCTGGTAGTAAAAAAGAACCTGATAAACTACTATAGCCAATGATTATGACAACAATTGCTATATCAAAAAATTTCTTGGCTCTCTGAGACTTAAGAAATTTTTTGTACAAAAAGTAAGTTAAAACACAAACTATGATATCTCTAAGTATATAAAAAAAGTACTGACCAAAGTTAAATTGGTTAGTAGCTAATGCTATTGGCAAAAAAATATAGAATGCAAATAAGACTGTAACTGGGTCATCAAAGCTAGACCAGACTCTCAAAATCGTCTCGGATTTTTTACTTAGTTTGCTCCCCTCAAGGAATCTTGCTGCTGCAATCGGATCTATTTGAGCAATTACAGTTGCACATAAGTATGCAATTTGAGCATTTCCAGGCAACAACCAGGCTATAATTGTACCTGGCAAGAAAATTTTTAGCGGTACACCTACTAGAATTATACTAGTAATTGTCTTGAAGTTTTTCTTGAAGGTTTGGGTATCAATACTTATAACATTAATGTACAAACCCACAGCTACAGCAGTATACATAATCTGCTGAAAATGAGCAATTGTTCTGAGTTCAATACTAAATAACTTTGTGAGTAGATAAGAAATTAACCCGGCTCCAATCCAAGTAATCATTAGTTTATATGCCACTCTCTTGCACCCTTAGTAGAGAAGTCCAACTTCTATAAATAATATGAGATATAGGCGAAACATTTCTTATTGAAGTCTTGATAAACATACTCTGGCTACATTTCCAGAGTTTTTGCTCAAAGAGTAATTGCATAATTGGTTGACCGTAAATAATAAACACATAGTGTTTCGCACCATAATTTATAACAAATTCTGAAGGGAAAAGCAAGAGGCAGTAGATTCACGCTCATTGCTTTCCCATTTGTTGATATCAGTCCTGATCAAGACGCAGATAATAGACATCTCCAGAAAAGAGCCTGAAACCATTATAGCACGTAGGTCAATATTGAATTTTTGGAGATGTCTAATAAATCTGCTGGAATACGCTCAATTGGTAAGAGTAAGTTATCGATAATCCTTTCTCGTAAATCCTTCGGTGCATAAATGTCTCCTTCGAGGCATTGCACTAGTAGATTAAGGACATAAAGATAGTTTTTCAAAGCTTCAGTATCTCCTTCTGAGAACTTTACTCCATATCCAACATCTAGATGGTTAATCATTACTGTTCGCAGGTTGCTTGCCCATTCTTGCCACTCTGAATCATGGGCATTGTTAAAAGGCAGATAATTTCGCAGAGCAGATAACTCACTTGCCAAATCCTTATTCAGGGATTTGGCAATGTCAATAGTGTCTTTTAATCTGGGTTCAATGTTTTTCGGAAATTTAATATACTCTGCATCGTATTTTCCCATTTGTTCAAAGTGAGGAGTCTGATGAGAAGCAAAATCCATAGCTAAAGCCTGAATAACGGCCAAATCTAGTTCCAGTTTACATTTTGGTGTTCGAGGAATGATCGTTTTCCGTTTTAGATTAATATTTCTTAAGTCATCGGATAGTTTTTGAGCCAGCTTACTGTCAATGTTTACAGATCTGTCGATATGAAGATCTGTGTCTAAATCAAAAGCTAAGTAGCAGGCTCTCCATGAGCTAGATGAAACCTGCGCTTCCACAGTTATTCTGTCTAACCACAAGAACATGTTTTGCAGAACCTCACTTTTGACTAAATCATTAGCATGAGAAAACAAGAGCTTGAGAAATTCATCCGCTTTAGGAAGGCGCTCTGCAATCATGAGAAACACTTCTCGCCAATGGCAGTCTGTAAGATGTTGCTGAATAGTGTTGCGCAACAGATCTGGTTCTTGGCTTTCAAAGATATACCAAGCTGTAAAGTATTCCTGAAAGGTTAGATGAGAAAATGAGTAAATATCTTTAGCTTGTTCAACTACTAGTCCATTTTGTGATTCAATCGCTCTGAGTACCTCTTGGCTGTCAAGATCGAGAGTTTCTGGTTCAACTCCAGGAATATTTTCAATAAAATTACTAATTATTGCTTCTAGTTCTCGTCGCTTCCATAAATATTTTTGGTTTTTTTGGTGAAATGCATCATAGGCTATATTTGCAAACAGACTGATTCGGCGCGGTCTTGATAATTTACCTTTGTAAATTGGATCCCGCTCTATGCGCCTGAAAGCATCCCACTTTCTGGTAAAGAGATCTACCGCATCTTCATAGAGCGAATTTCGTTCCTTGGGAAATTCATAACCATCTTCATATATCCAGCACAACATAGTTAATAATAAGGGTTGTGTCGCTAGTTCTCGGATAGTTGGATTCTCTTGTAATTTTTCTAAGAACTTCTCGGCTATACCTGACTCGTCGCTATCCCGAAACCAGTTTTTCACAAATACAGCAACTTGCTCTTGAGCAAAATCTGCCATCTCCACTTCCTTAAAAGCTGGAGGTATATATTCACTAGCTCCAAATCGGCAGGTGATAACAAAACGATTTTTGGGATATTGCTCGATCAGAGTATCGATGTTGTGACGTACTCGCTGAGCCTCTGTAGCTAAGACCTCATCCAAACCATCCAACAAAATTAGACATTGTCCTTGCTTCAGTAATCCCTCAACAATTTGGTTGGCATTAGGAATACACACGGTAAACTCCTGGATTATAACATCAGTTAGAGTTGGCTTACTTTTATCCTCTGCAAAAGTTTTCAATCGAATAAATACCGGTACTAGTGTTTCAGGTAACTTTTTCTCCATAAAGTGCAGCGCTAGATACTTCAAGAAGGTAGTTTTACCAGCACCAGGTTTCCCCCAGATCATGAGTCTTGAATTATTCTTTACCGCCTCTAAAGCTGCCACACATTTTTGCCGATCTGCAAGGCTAAAGCGATTCAATATCTGACTATCATCAGCATCTAGATAAGTCAGTAAGTCTGGAATATTTTTCCGTCTTCTTCCTTTGATACTCTCTAAAATGTTTAAATTAGTATAGATACTGGATAAAGGTCGAGCCTCGGTCATATGTGGAACCTTAATTGTACCACATTTTTCTTTGAGTCTTTCTCGGTAGGGATTAAGCAAATCTCCGCCAATATCATATTGCTTCTGAACCAAGCTACTCAAGGCTGCTTGATAACTTGGAAAGTCTAGCAAGAAACCACATAAGTAGTTAAGGTTTTTTTCTTGAGTGTTTAGTGGGGTGGTTGCTTTAAAAAAATTACGGATAGTTTTATCTGAAATAAGATCATAAA
>JAAHGR010000669.1 GCA_010672425.1 Symploca sp. SIO2E6 | reverse complement strand
TGGTGTTAGGTGTTAGGTAGTATATTTTGGGAAAATAATTCAAATTGTAACGTAAAATTTGTGCCATTTGACTAATAAGCTGATTTATGGGATTCTGAATCCTTAACTTTTAACTTTGAATATTCACCTTAGCAAACCAATGGATGAAAATAACCGCCACTCCTACTGGCGTGCCAATACTGCTTTAATCCGCAATCTCTTAATTGTCTGGGCACTAGTTTCCCTGATCTTCAGTATTTTACTAGTCACCGTGTTAAATGGGATACCCTTTGGTGGGATACCTCTAGGCTTCTGGATGGCTCAGCAAGGCTCAATTATCGTTTTTGTGGTGTTGATTTTTATCTACGCCATCCAAATGGATAAGTTAGATCGTAAGTACAACATCAGGAAATAGGGGGAAATCATGACAGTTGAAGTTTGGACAACTTTGTTTGTCGGTCTATCTTTCTTGTTATACATCTATATTGGTTGGCGATCGCGAGTCAAGGATAGTTCGGGTTTTTTTGTGGCGGGGAAGGGTGTCCCTCCCATTGCTAATGGTGCTGCAACTGCTGCTGACTGGATGTCGGCGGCTTCGTTTATCTCGATGGCTGGGTTAATCTCTTTTTTGGGTTATGATGGTTCGATCTATCTGATGGGTTGGACTGGGGGTTATGTCCTACTGGCCCTGTTACTGGCTCCCTACCTACGGAAGTTTGGTAAGTATACTGTACCGGACTTTGTTGGCGATCGCTATTACTCCAATGTGGCTCGTTTAGTGGCAGTAGTTGCCGCTATCTTTGTCTCTATTACCTACGTGGCGGGACAGATGCGGGGTGTGGGAATTGTGTTTAGCCGCTTCCTTCAGGTATCCGTGGAGAATGGTGTGATTATCGGTATGGTGATTGTCGGCTTTTTTGCCATCCTGGGAGGCATGAAAGGCATCACCTGGACTCAGGTAGCACAATATTTTGTCTTGATTATCGCCTATCTGATTCCCGCGATCGCGATTTCCCTACTATTAACTGATAATCCCATTCCCCAATTAGCCTTTACCTTCAGCGATATTGCCGAAAAACTCAATCAAATTCAAGTTGATCTCGGTTTTGCCGAGTATACTGAACCCTTTGCCAATAAGTCCATGTTGGATGTGCTGTTTATCACCATTGCTCTCATGGTGGGAACAGCGGGTTTACCCCATGTAATTGTACGTTTTTACACCGTACCCAATGTAAGGGCAGCGCGATTTTCTGCTGGTTGGGCCCTGCTATTCATCGCCATCCTCTATACTACCGCCCCAGCCCTATCGATGTTTGCCCGTTATAACTTGATTGAGTCCCTACACAATCAGACAATTGAGGAAGTGCGTCAGTTAGATTGGGCATCTAAATGGGAAAACACAGGATTATTGACTTTTGCGGATAAGAATGAAGATGGACGTTTTCAGTTAACCCCAGACAAAGAAACCAACGAGATTGAGATCGACCGTGATATTATTGTCCTTTCTACCCCAGAAGTAGCCAAATTAGCCCCTTGGGTAATTGCCCTAGTAGCAGCGGGAGGTTTAGCCGCAGCCTTATCCACCGCATCGGGTTTACTACTAGTAATTTCGAGTTCCTTCGCCCACGATATCTACTATCGCCTGATTAATCCAGAAGCCTCAGAAACCCAAAGAGTGTTCATTGGTCGGGTAATGGTAGGATTTGCTATAGTAATTGCCGGTTTCTTTGGCATCAACCCACCAGGATTTGTTGGTCAAGTAGTAGCCTTTGCCTTTGGTTTAGCCGCCGCCAGCTTCTTTCCAGTGATTGTTTTAGGAGTATTCGACAAACGCACTAACAAAGAAGGTGCGATTGCGGGAATGGCCACAGGTCTAATTTTCACCGCCTTCTATATCATTGGTGTTAAATTTGGCGGTATGTCACCCTGGTTTTTTGGGGTGTCTGCCGAAGGTATCGGTACTTTAGGTATGATCATCAACTTGATTGTTACTCTAGTAGTCTCTCGCCTCACCCCACCACCACCACTAGAGATTCAGGAAATGGTGGAAGACCTACGTATCCCAGAGTCCATATTACCCCCAGGAGAAGCAGCTGGGGAATTTTGAGTAGCTTATATCAAGTTCGGTTGAGCTATTAACGTAAGTTGCTGGTTACAAGTATCAGCGTGTTGAGATCCCCCCTAACCCCCCTTAATAAGGGGGGGACCGGATTTAAAGTCCCTCTTATTAAGCTATCCATTACGCAAAAGTCGCTGAAACGCTTATTATGCTGTTCAGGCTGATCTTTCAAACCCTTGCTATAAAAGGATTCTTATCTTGAAAAAACCAAATTGCAACCGTTCATGGAAACGACTGGTATATAAGGATTACACCGACTTGTGCCTAACGCATAGCTTAATAAGGGGGGGACTCGGTTTAAAGTCCCCCTTATTAAGGGGAGACCCGGCTTAAAGTCCCCCTTATTAAGGGGAGACCCGGTTTAAAGTCCCCCTTATTAAGGGGAGACCCGGTTTAAAGTCCCCCTTATTAAGGGGAGACCCGGTTTAAAGTCCCCCTTATTAAGGGGAGACCCGGTTTAAAGTCCCCCTTATTAAGGGGGATTTAGGGGGATCTAATTATCCCGTTTGGGGAATAGTTGATATACCCGAACTTTTTCCATCATTAAGAATGATAGCAAAAAACAATCACAATTGCAACCAATAATAAAAAAAATGCACTGGCATCTTGCCAGTGCCACGTATCCTCTTATTGTTTTATTCAAGTAGTTTTCCCAGCGAGTGGGAAGAGCTCGTTCAGGGGGCCTTACACCGTAAGGGTTTCAGCCGCCAAATCGACGCATCTCCAATTATAGCAGTACATCTTGCCAAAATTTGCCAAAAATACACTCCTCAAATCCTTTCCTAGTAAGGCATCGACGCATCTCAACGAGAAATATAGGGTTTGGTGCGATTTAGCCAGATGCGTCGATTTTGGGATTGAAAGGCTTGTCTGGTGCGGTTTTCAGGGTAATTTTTACACAATACAAAAAAACAATTCTCGCTTGTGAGCAAAAGTTTTGTATCTACTCCCCATATCCAACCATGTAGGGGCGGGTTCGCTCAAGATCTTTCTTTTCAACGATAACTTAAATAAACCCGCCCCGGCGTTTGGTCATAAGGAAATGATGAATGATGAACGATGAATGATGAATAACCCCATGGAAGAAAGCTACAGGAGCGATCGCATCTACTGGCGTGACACACCTAAAATAGTAGAATAGGTAGGTTGGGTAGAGCTTTCTTCGAGACCCAACAAGGGAGGGAGTTGTGTTGGGTCTCGTTGCCTCGACCCAACCTACATTTTTAGGTGTGTCACTACTTAAATTTGGAGTTTGTAATTAGCGATCGCGTCTACAACATTGCCACCAAAAGTTCCAATGGGAATGGAGAACCCAGTAGCGTGACACACTTAAAATGAGGGAATAAGTAGGTTGGGTGAAGCCTTCTTCGTAACCCAACATTGGAGCAGGTTTCGTTGGGTTTCACTTCTCCTTCGACCGACGCTACGCGAACGTTACACCCAACCTACATTTTTAGGTGTGTCACGCGACTACAACCTAACACCTAACACCTAACACCTAACACCTAATATGGTTCAAACCCTCAAAGCCCAAAATATCGACTTACGCTATCTGATTGAAAACTTTGGTCTTCAGCGTATTCGAGATCACCAATTCTTTTGGGAGTGGCAATCCAGTTTCCCAGAATTAACCGAGTTGGAGAGACAAGAACTTGACAGGGTACAACAAGGGTATTTCAATTTAGTAGAATATCCTCCTTTGTTAGAAACTGTCGTCAAATTAACAATTGTTAGTCCTCTGTTATTTATTGCTGGGTTATATTTATCCCCGTTTCACCTGCAAGCTGAAAAATCCCTGGAGATTCGCTTAGAGGATAAGGGGATCATAATTAACGGTAGAATTGATGTTCTGGTTTTGCAACAAGGTTTTTGGGTGACAGTTATCGAATCTAAGCAAATCTCTTTTTCCCTAGAGGAAGGATTGGCTCAAATCCTGACTTATATGCTGGCTGCTCCCAATCCAGAAAAGCCGATTTTTGGTATGATTACTAATGGTGCTAATTTTAGATTCGTGAAGTTAGTGAGAGCAGAAACCCCCAAGTATGCTCTATCAAATGAGTTTGTGCTTGATAATCAAGGGAATGAGTTGTATAGGGTTTTGCAAATTCTCAAATATTTGAGTCAATTAGGGTCTTAGAGGTTTATATTTAGCTAATTCGGAAGCTCTCAGTAACGCAGTGGATCAATAGCATTGGGCGTATGCAATCGCATTGGGCGTATGCAAT
>JAAHGR010000668.1 GCA_010672425.1 Symploca sp. SIO2E6 | reverse complement strand
TCTGTTAGTCCAACGTTCATTAGGAGGAGTTTGAAGCAATGGATAGAGACACCAAGGGAAAACTGAAGCGAGGAGTTTCCTCAAAAAAGTTGTTGCATTATCAATCGTTTTTTGCTATTATTTCATAGTGGTAAAATGTGCGCACATATATACAAGGTAGAAAGGAGTCAAGAGTCAGGAGAGAAGAGGAGAAAATTTTTTTATCACTAATTATCCGAACTTGATATAACGGGTTTTCGCAGTTTCCTCTTAATCCTCAGGATGCTATTGATTACTACAACCGTGGGCTTGCCTACTCTGACAAAGGAGAACTAGCTCAAGCGATCGCTGACTGCAATAAAGCCCTCAAAATTAATCCTGAGTATGCTGATGCCTACAACAACCGTGGGATTGCCTATGGTAAAAAAGGAGAACTAGCTCAAGCGATCGCTGATTTCACCAAAGCACTCCAAATTAATCCTGAGTATGCTGATGCTTACAACAACCGTGGGCTTGCCTACAGACAAAAAGGAGAACTAGACCAAGCGATAGCATAAATCAAAACTACAGTGTCAATATATATCCGAGCCAAGTCAGGCAAATTTAACTGTCCCATGCATTTCTTTCTGCTTGCAAATCTCGATTAATTTCTTCTCTGCTTCTACCAGAGTCACGCTGAGAGTGAATTTTTGCTAATATTTCCAGAATGGATTGCTCCGTATCCTGTTCCTGAACGAAGGAACTGACTACATCTCCCAGAGTTTTACCTTTACCTGCGATCGCAATAGAGGGGGTTCGATATGATAATTGTGGTTGAGTCTCTGAAAGAATGGTTACAATTACACGAGCTTTAGATATTTGTGGTTGGTCTCTTAACCATTGCAGTTGACCATTCTCGATAATGGCCTCATAGCTTTGAAGCATGGCTGTCTCCTAGTTTGGGATTATTATAAGTTTAATTCTAAAGCATCTCAATTCCCAATTCCCAATTCCCAATTCCCAATTCCCAATTCCCCATTTAAGTCAAAATTGCCCCATCCATTAGCCGCTGGTAGCGATACTCTAACTCAGCTTTCATCAGAGGCCACAACTCTAAAGTCCGATCCTGAAGTATGACTTTCTCTGCGGCATCTCGTGCCAAATTCAGCACTTCTTGATCTTCTACTAAACTTGCTAGGGCAAAATCTGCTAACCCAGATTGCCGTCTACCTAGTACTTCCCCAGGACCTCGGAAGCGTAAATCCATCTCGGAGATGAAAAAGCCATCTTGGGATTGTTCCAAGACACCAAGACGCTGCTTGGAAGTATCGGTTTTAGAACCACTAATCAGCAAACAGTAGGATTTGTGAGCGCCACGTCCGACACGACCCCGTAGCTGGTGTAGCTGGGATAAGCCAAAGCGTTCCGCATTTTCAATCATCATCACTGTTGCATTGGGAACATCCACCCCTACTTCAATCACTGTAGTGGAGACAATGATTTGGGTTTGGTTATCCCGAAAAGCATTAAGAGCCTCATCCTTTTCAGCTGAGTTCATCCTACCGTGGAGTAGTCCCACCTGAAACTCTGGGAAGACGCTTTCCGAGAGTCGCTTATGCTCTTCAACCGCAGAACGCACATCTAACTTTTCTGACTCTTCCACCAGGGGTAGCACAATATAGACTTGACGCCCTTGAGCGATTTCCCGACGAATTAGTTCGTAGGCTTGGGGACGTTCCTTGGCTCGCAGTGCCGTGGTTTGGATTTCCTGACGTCCAGGAGGCAATTCATCGATCTGACTGACATCTAAATCCCCATGCAAGGTTAATGCTAGGGTACGGGGAATAGGAGTTGCTGTCATGGTTAGGACGTGGGGGGACTTGCCTTTTTGCTGTAAACGTGCTCTTTGCTTGACTCCAAACCGATGTTGCTCATCAATGACCACTAAACCTAATTGCTGGAAATTCACCTGATCCTGAATCAGAGCATGAGTTCCTACTAGTAGAGGTAGTTCACCGGTTGCTAGCTGAGCGTGTATTTCCCGACGCTTGGCAACTCTTGTGGAACCCGTCAGCAGTTCTACTGGTAAGTGTAGAAGATTAAACCAACCGACTAATTTACGGTAATGCTGCTCTGCTAAAACTTCCGTGGGAGCCATCAATGCTGCTTGGTAACCGGATTGGATAGCTGCTAGGATCGCAATCACGGCAACTACCGTTTTACCGGAGCCCACATCTCCCTGCACCAACCGATTCATAGGAGTCGGGGATTGCAAGTCATTGAGGATATCGCTAACAACTCGCTTCTGAGCACCTGTGAGCTCAAAGGGCAGAATTTGATTGAATTGGTCAATTAATTTACCAGTGGGAGATAAGATCGCACTATCTTCCGTTTGACGCTGAGCTTCTCGGCGTTGGAGAAACCCTAACTGTAAGTAGAAAAACTCATCAAAGACGAGGCGGCGTCGAGCCTGGGCCAGAATATCGCTATCTGGGGGAAAATGGATATAGGCGATCGCATCCCTTACCTTCATTAATCCATATTGTCGTAGTAAGGCGGCGGGCAGGGGTTCTTTCAGTTGAGCAGCGGCAGGCAATGCAGCGATTACTGCTCCCCTCACTAAATCTGCTGGCACTCCCTCTGTCAGGGGATATACTGGCAAGACTCGACCAATTTTCATCGATTCAATGCTGGCTCCCGGTTGGTCTAAAACTTCCAATTCCGGGTTTTCTAGGGTCGTACCATATTTATTCTGCTTCACTAAACCAGATGCCGCCACTACCGCTCCAGGAGAATACCGACTTTTTTGTTGATACTGCCAACCCCGATTGCTGTAACGAGTACCAGCAAAGAAACGATTGAGCTTGATTTGGCCAGTAGAGTCTTTGAGTATTACTTCTAAAATAGTTAATTTCTTATTGCGGGGGCTAGTAAAGCAATTACACCGCTTCACCGTACCCATAATCGTCACCGTCTCACCCACAACTAACTTAGAGATATTAACCTGATTAGCATAGTCAACATGGTCACGGGGGTAGTAGTAGAGAATGTCCCGTACCTTGTGCAAGCCGAGACGTTCTAAATAACTACTCTTTCTCACTCCCACCGCTGCTAATTCAGCTAGAGGTTGGTCTAAAGTAATGCGACGATTAGTCCACGCCTCGCTTTTAGGTTCAATTAAGGGCTTAGTGGGAGGGGATTTGACTCTAGGGGGCCGGGAAACAGTTTCCTCCCCAGCCAAACGACTTGCGATCGCTTGCTGTAATTCTTGGAGAAAACGGCGGGTGTCAGCTACCAGATGTTGTCGTTGTTGAGGATTCATTTGAGCATAGTGAGCAAACTCACTAGCAATTGCCGTCCAACGGCGTTGCTCACTTGCCATGAGAACATTAGGAGTTTTGCCAAAACTGAGGCAGAGGAACTCACTAAAACGGTACTCATTACCCATCAAATCAGTAAAACCCTTTTCAGCTTCCACTGAAAGAGCTTTTTGCAAACGCACCCAATCTGGTAACTCTGTTGTCACAAGTAACCTCCAAAAAGATGAGCTGGGGGAGAGCAAATTATCCTGTATGTGACGTTCTCCCGCCGTTAACCCTTTGGGTATAACGGGGGCTTCTCAACATGTTGTTTACCAACTTCACCTCAGGCGCGTATTACCGCCACTCCTGATTAAATCATTATAGCGTTATCAGTGCGGGAGATGTCTAGAGATAAAACTCACCGTTCGCCCATTTTGCTTAGTGGTTCGCATGGGAATGACTATGAATGGTTACAATAGACTAGTAGGCTGTCCACCTTAAGGAAGTAGCTCTTAGTACATTAGTAGTCAGAGAAATGCAGAAGAATATATCAAGTCGCCAGATTCGAGAAACATTCCTGAGTTTTTTCGAGAAGAAAGATCATCTCCTTATTCCTTGTACATCGTTACTTCCACAGAACGATCCAACCCTTCTCTACATCAATTCAGGGATGGCACCCCTGAAAAAATATTTTCTAGGGTTAAGCCAACCTCCTCATCCTAAGCTTTGCAACGTTCAGCTTTGCATCAGAACAGGTGATATCGAAGATGCAGGAGATCGGCATCACTTTACATCCTTTGAAATGTTAGGAAGTTGGTCTATCAATGATTACTACAAAGAAACTGCTATTGAACTTGCTTATGAGTTGCTTGTAGAAAGGTTTGGCTTTCCAGTTGACAAGCTTTACGCTACTGCCCACCAGCCCATGCGTCCGGCTCAGTCGTTGGGCTGCCCGTAGGTCAGGCGATTGCCATCGGGATCCCGAAACCCGATTTCGCGCATGCCCCATGTCTGATCCACTGGCGTTGTCCCACCCTCAGGAACGCTCAGCGCCAGGCCGCGTG
>JAAHGR010000667.1 GCA_010672425.1 Symploca sp. SIO2E6 | reverse complement strand
TTGTACAATTTAGGTTCTAATTCTGGGGTAATTAATGGTTGGCGCTCTTTTGTCCCCCAAACTAGATGATAATAAAGCCGCCAAAGGGCCATAAAATGCTTTCCTGATAATCGATATGGACTTGTCAAACGATATGATAAGATATCTCCTGATTGTTTCGCTAGGTCAGCTCTGGGAAATATACAGGCTGCGATCGTTATCCGCCTGGAAATTAATTTCCTTTTCTCATAGCTCAAGTCCGTTGAAACGGACTGATAATATATAAGATGTCCCAATAATCTGGTATTAATATGTATCATTACCAGTCGTCTTGAGACGACTTACGCTATTAGCCTCGGAATTAATTCCGAGGCGGATAACGGATTTGACGATAACATTAAAATTAATGCCGATGCGGATAACGGATTTATCGATAACATTGATATGAAACCTATCCTAGCGATAATCTGGGAAATGTCGAATCGGAAATTAGCGATCGCTAGAGTAGACCCTTTACCTCATCAATTATAGGCTGTCTACGATTATTTTATCAAACAACCTCGCATCCGCTTTCTGCTAGCCGATGACCCTGGTGCTGGTAAAACTATTATGGCAGGTCTGCTGCTCCAGGAACTTAAAGTCCGAGGATTGGCGAAACGTACCCTGATTGTTGCTCCGGCTAACCTTACCTTCCAATGGCAGCGGGAGATGAAAGACAAGTTTCGAGAAGATTTTGAGGTGGTGAGAGGGGATGTCTTACGGGCTAACTATGGCATGAATCCCTGGCAGGAAAAGCATCAAGTGGTTACTTCCGTGTCTTGGGTGTCCCGTATCCAAGATGCCAAGGAAAGTCTGTTGCGATCGCATTGGGATTTAATTATTGTAGATGAAGCCCATAAGATGAGTGCCTATAGCTCAGATCTTGCACGCCTCCCGAAAACATACTTGTGGAAGGTTGTATGTGGTGTTTAACTGTGCTTCGACTCCAAAGGTGCATCTGATCCAAGACCCAGTAAAGTTAGGATGGGAGCCGTTGGTAAAAATTGAACATTATCATATTTCGGCTCAAAAAATATTAGAACTAGACCAATAGCAGGTATCTTTTATGCAATTACAAACAGAAAAACGCTACTACACACCAGAAGAATATTTAGAACAAGAGGAGAAAGCGGAGTATAAGCATGAATATCGCGATGGGGAGATTGTACCGATGACGGGTGGAACTACTAATCATAATAAGATTGCTTTGAATTTTGCCGCCAACTTGAAGTTTGGTTTAAAAGGGCAAGATTACGATATTTATATCGGTGATGTGCGGTTATGGATACCTCGTTATCGTCAGTACACTTATCCTGATGTAATGGTCATTGAAGGAGAACCGATTTATCTAGGAACAGGGAAAACTACAGTAGTGAATCCCTCGTTGCTTGTTGAAGTATTATCTAAATCGACTAAAAATTACGACCTAGGTGATAAGTTTATTTATTATCGGTCAATTCCGGAGTTTAAAGAATATATCTTGATTGACCAAGCCAAATATCATGTGATGCAATATGCCAAAAATTCTCATGGTCAATGGTTATTAAGGGAGCAGGAATCAGCAGACGCGATTCTGCAATTAAGTTCAATCGAGTTTCAGATAAATTTGCAAGATATTTATGAAAAAGTTAATTTTGCGGATAGCGAGGAGTAGACCAAGAACCCCTGGCATCGGTGCCAGTCATCGACACCGGCATCGGTGCCAAAAGCGATCGCACTATGGAACAAACAAGCCAAACCCTCTTTCCTCCTGCCTCCTGCCTTCTTTCTCAAAAGTTTAACCCGGTTGTTGCCAATACTGATAGATAGCATAAGCAAGAGTAACCACACCAGTAAGGAGTCGCGCAAAAATAACTTACCTATTTAGGATTAGGAATAATTTCATAATTCCGTTCTCCATGAAAATCCGCTGGTTGCAGATTCACTCTCTACAGTTTAAAGTCACTGATACGTTCTGGAGTTTAGACTGACTGGGGTTTTCCAGGACACCAGCTCGCTAATCCGGAAATGTGATCGCTAATCCGGAAATGTGATCGCTAATCTGGAAATGCGATCGCTAATCTGGAAATGCGATCGCTAATCCTGGGTAACTGCTCACAAAAGTCTCCCTCCGTAGCTAAAACCTTCCTTGACACCTAGTGGCAAAGGACTTGAGCCATTGCAGCCACAATTGGGACATTGGTATAACCGACGGCGATATTCCCTAATTTCTATTGGTTGCTCTTGATGGTAAATTGGATATAAATCGATTTTGAGATGGTTAGGGTATCTAAGTGGGATGGAATATCACAGGAGTTCAACCATCATCAATAGTATTAGTGTTTCCATTGTCAAATCATGGAGATGTCAATCATTGAGTCGCTCAGAATCAAGGAAAGAGGCATTAGTTCCTTACATGAACGAAAAGCTGAGACGATTGTGGGCAGCATCAGAAGCAGTGGCACTAGGTGAAGATGGAATAGAGCTAGTAGTCTTTGCCACAGGCATTGGTGCCAAAACAGTTAGAGAAGGTATCAAAGAGCTACAGCAACCGTTGAGTACTGTGACTAAAGAAACTCCATCAACTCAGATCAGAAAACCTGGAGGAGGCAGAAAGAGCTATGAGCAAACCAACCCAAAACTGCTCAAAGATTTAGAAGAGTTGATTGACCCAATCACACGTGGAGACCCGGAATCGCCGTTGCGGTGGACATCAAAAAGTACATCAAAAATAGCTGAGGCATTAAGAAAAATTGGACATAAAATTAGTCCAAGAACAGTAGCGAAGTTACTGCACCAACTAGGATATAGTTTACAGAGTAATCGCAAGAGTTCAGAGGGAACAGCTCACCCAGAGCGAGATGAACAATTTAAATATATTAATCAAGAAATTAAAGAGTTTCAAAATCGAGAGCAACCAGTTATTTCAGTAGATACAAAGAAAAAAGAAATAATTGGAGAATACAAAAATGAAGGCAAGGAATGGGAAAGAAAAAAAGAGCCCTTTAAGGTAAAGATGCATGATTTTCCTGACCCTTCCTTAGGCAAAGTGATACCTTATGGAATTTATGATGTGAGTAAGAATCAAGGATGGGTTAATGTCGGTATTGACCATGATACTGCTGAGTTTGCGGTTCAATCAATTCGTACTTGGTGGCAAAAAATGGGCATAGAACTCTACCCAGAAGCTCAAGAACTGTTAATCACAGCAGATGCTGGAGGAAGCAATGGTTATCGGCTTCGCCTCTGGAAAACGGAGTTGCAAAAACTAGCTGATGAAACAGGACTTTTGATAAAGGTAGTTCACTTTCCTCCGGGAACAAGTAAGTGGAACAAAATTGAACATCGTATGTTTTGTCAAATTACCGAAAATTGGAGAGGTAGACCCTTAATTAGTCAAGAAGTAGTGGTAAATTTAATTGCCAATACAACCACTCAAACCGGATTGACTATCCATGCCGAACTTGATGAGGGCAAATATCAAATTGGTCAACGTATCAGTGACTCTCAACTGTAGAGAGTGAATCTGCAACCAGCGGATTTTCATGGAGAATGGAATTATGAAATTATTCCTAATCCTAAATAGGTAAGTTATTTTTGCGCGACTCCTTAGCCGGATTTGATATAACCCAACACCAGCAACTCTGAATAAAGCGATCGCTGCTGTTGAGGAAATGGAGATGCTAAAGTAAAATTACCCATTGGTTTACTCCAGCCATGTCTAAAAAACTCACCATTGCCCAAGCGCTGAAAAAATAGCTCTCGTTCCAGAAAGAAATCGAGAATAATGTTTGTATCTAGAAGCACTCTCATTTGAGGTACTTCTCCACTAAACGTTCTTCTCGCATTAACTCAATATCTGTATCGGTTAGCGCAGGCTGGTTTGGTTTTTTGAGACAACCTCGTAGCTGATTAACAAGGGTATGACGTTCTAATTTTGTCTGACTCCTAACCCTCAACGCTTGAACTAGGGTTTCCAGCAAAATGAGTTGCTCTTCAACAGATAGTTGGTAAATAGCTCGCTGTAGCTCTGGCAATGTCATAGCGGTGATCCCAGAAATGCCTTACTGTTAAAGATATCATAACGGCAATGCACAAGGTTGCTGCTGTACAAATCATCGAAAGTGGTCAGAGGCTCCAATTTCAATACTACTTGGTAATCGCTCACTCTTTCTCTTCACACCTCCCACACCCCCCCTGACAAGGGGGAAAGTTTTTTACTTTCGGGTGGGGACAAGACAAGGTGGACAAGGTGGACAAGAAGACTCATGAGGAAAACCGTATAAATTATTGTTCGGTTCTTAAAAATCCCAGATGCAACATTCATCCCAG
>JAAHGR010000666.1 GCA_010672425.1 Symploca sp. SIO2E6 | reverse complement strand
CGGTCACAAGCCCCTAAATTTATTTATGGAATAAATCTAAAATCTTCAATCTTTAAATCCTCAAGCCCCTAAATTTATTTATGGGGTAAATCTAAAATCTTCAATCTTCAATCTTCAATTGTTTGACAATTACTCGTGCCTGGGGATAATCATTAGTGAAGCGATGGATATCGGTAATTACCTTATCCCTTTGTGCCGGATCAAATACCTCATCCAAGCCATCGAACATCACCAAAACCTTGCCTGCTTGCAGCCATTCCTGAAGGTGATGCTGATTGAGGCGACAGATCACATTTCCCTGATGGAAGAATTCTAACAGATCCTTGCATTCTCCATAATTCCGGTCTCGATTATAAGTCTAGATATTTTAGATTTTAGATTTTAGATTTTAGATTGAAGAATTCAATTTGAGTTTTTCCCGATAATCGTAAATAGAAGTATCTAAGCTATCCAAATTGAGATGAGCATAGCGCTCTTGGAGTCCTTCTTGATAAGCTTCCAGGTTAAAGTCGGGAACAATGCCCGCAATTTCCCTAGTTTGCTCTTTAATTAGTTGAGTATCTTGTTGCAGATCCTCGATAATCTCTAATTGCAGAATCCCTCTTAATTCCGGTGATTGCTGAATAATCTGCTTAACCTTATTAACATACAGCTTAGCCACCCGATGCCAGTCAAAATCCGCTGGCATCGTCGGCAGATGCTGCTGTTGCCAGATTGCTTCTAGCTTCCCTCCTTCCAAAGCCAGACAATCCTTAGCAAAAGCTTGACCCAAGAGTGGCTTCACTGCCCGATTCTTGATAAACTTGCCCACAGGAATTTCATAATTATCTCGAATTTGGGCACCGGAGAGAGCACATATATATTCGAGTTCCGTTTCTACTATCTTCAAAAACTGCTGTATAGCTTCCCCCAAAGCCTTCTGCCAAACTTTAGGCTCAGCCGATGTCACACCAACTTTAATACAGTCCTTGAAGAAATCTTTAACATAATCTTCCAAGGCTCCCTTGCCCAATTCCAGTAAAACCTCTTTCAATACCAACTCCTTAAAGAGATAAACTCCCAAAGCCGTCCAAGGTTCTGCCATTGTGAATTTTGAATATTAGATTATAAGGGTCAATAGGCGCACATCTATTCCATTATTCAATATAATAGCAACAAACAACCGCAATCGCAACCAATCAATCGTAGGGGCGCACCGACGTGCGCCCTCAACCGACGTGCGCCCCCAACCGACGTGCGCCCTCAACCAACGTGCGCCCTCAACCGACGTGCGCCCCCAACCGACGTGCGCCCTCAACCAACGTGCGCCCTCAACCGACGTGCGCCCTCAACCGACGTGCGCCCTCAACCGACGTGCGCCCTCAACCGACGTGCGCCCTCAACCAACGTGCGCCCTCAACTGACGTGCGCCCTCAACCGACGTGCACCCTCAACCGACGTGCGCCCTCAACCGACGTGCGCCCTCAACCGACGTGCGCCCTCAACCGACGTGCGCCCTCAACCGACGTGCGCCCTCAACCGACGTGCGCCCTCAACCGACGTGCGCCCTCAACCGACGTGCGCCCTCAACCAACGTGCGCCCTCAACCGACGTGCACCCTCAACCGACGTGCGCCCTCAACCAACGTGCGCCCTCAACCGACGTGCACCCTCAACCGACGTGCGCCCTCAACCGACGTGCGCCCTCAACCGACGTGCGCCCTCAACTATCGGTTGTGAATTTATCCCAGGAGTAATATTTTGCTATGTGGGAGATACTGACAGGGCGGGTTTTGAGCCCAATATTTGGGTAAAATGGCCAAGGTTATCCCTAAACCATTGGTGTCAACTTAAGGTGAAAGCCTTGCCCCGCCTGGAGTTTAAACTCCAGGCTAATAGCTCAAGTCATCTAAAGATGACTCAATCTTACCAAAAATCTTCAGTCCACAAAGCGTGGACTTTAGCTATTAGCCCAGAGTTTAAACTCTGGGCGGGTGTAGAAGCTAAGCATTAAGCTATCCCTAGCTTAAGTTGACACCAATGTCCCTAAACCCGCCCCTACAAATTACTGACAGGGTGAGTTTTGATTCCAATATTCGGGTAAAATGGGCGATGTTATCCCTAAACCCACCCCTACAAATTTACTTAATCTCTAACTTTTCCAGTGGAACTACTGTCTGGTCTCATTAGAACCTATCTGCACCTAAACGATGAGGAAGAAAATGCCTTACATTACAAGCATTGAGCGCCGAGGAATTGAGAAGGGCAAAAAGGAGGGTATTCTTCAGATACTTGAGTTTCGTTTTGAAGACGTAACGCAGGAATTGAGACAGATAATTGAAAAATTAGATGATATTGAGGTGCTAGGAAAACTTCTCCTTCAAGCGGTTGCAACACCATCATTAGAGGCATTTGAGTCTTTCATAAGTCAGAATGTTGCTGGCGATGCGCCAGGATTGAAAAAAGGAGAGCAGAGTTTTGGTGAAGACGATGATGAGCATTCCCTCATGACTCCAGTTGAGCTTGTCCACCATTTCTATGAAGATATCTGGAATAAGCAAGACAATAGCCAGATTCCTATTCTGCTGAGGAAAGAGCTAGTATTTCATGGCTCACTTGGTCAATATAAACGTGGACTATCAGAATTTGCTGACTATGTACGGATGGTAACAACAGCCCTTGATGATTATTGCTGCACAGTGGAGGAATTGATTGTCGAAGAAAATAAAGCGTTTGCCAAGATGTTGTTTGAAGGCGTACATCAGGGTTATTTCATGGGCTATGCCCCAACTGGCAAACGTGTCTGTTGGGCTGGAGCAGCCTTGTTTACCTGTAGGGCAGGTAAGATTGCGGAGCTTTGGGTACAAGGTGATGTTTATGGACTTCTCTCTCAACTTGAGAATGCTGAATCTCTTGTGGAGAAATAATATACACTCAAATTTAAAAGTTTGACGCAGTTGGCGTTGACCAAGGGTATAAACCAGCAGACACCCATCCCATAATTAAACCTAAAGCTTCAATTCGCTTCGGCGATTTAAGGAAAACACTGTCTGTGAAGAACATTGGGTCTTTAAGAAAACGAAATCTTCGTTCTTTATTTGGTCGTGCGGAATGTGGGTGGCGCACACCTATTTCATTATTCGATATAATAGCAACAAACAACCGCGAGCGCAACCAATTTATGACTCAGGAGAAACAAGTCAGCTTCCCTTAAAACCTTCTGCCTTCTGCCCTGGAGCCTTCTGCCTTGGAGCCTTTTTTCTCAAGAGTAGTGAGTTATCCTACCAAATAGTGGCCAAATCTAAAACAAAACCCGGTAAAACATCCTCACCCGATACCGTTTGAGGATTATCTAAGATTTCCACCTCCTGCTGAGGACGATAAATTTCAACCTGTCGCTTTTTCCGATTGATTAACCAGCCCAGCTTTGCCCCGTTTGCCATATATTCTGCCATCTTTTCCCGCGTTTGTGCTAGGGTGTCGCTAGGTGACATCAGTTCTACTACAAAATCTGGGCATAAAGGCACAAATCCATCTTGTTCCTCAGTAGTTAAAGCATTCCAGCGCTCCAATTTTACCCAAGAAGAGTCAGGGGCACGTTTAGCTCCATTGAGAAGTTCAAAACCCCCGTTAGAATCAAAGACTTTACCCAAATTTGTCTGGCGATTCCAAGCTTTTAGTTGAAAAGTTAAATCCGCATTACGTTCGCTAGTGCTTCCTCCAGTAGGCGCCATAATGATTAATTCTCCAGTAGCAGTCGTTTCAAACCTAAAATCGTCGTTATTGTGGCAGAGTTGCCAAAACTGTTCGTCAGTGAGATTAATTTTCAGTTCCAGTATTGGGGGTAAAGAAATTATTGGTGTTTCCATGATCTTTTTCCTCAAACCCTATAATTAATATTATAGAAGATATAGGTATTCTTGTAGGGGCGTATTGCATACGCCCTATGCCATAATGTATAATATTCCTACTATCTTTTTCCTCAAGCTCCTGATACAGTCTTTGTGTTCTTTGTGTCTTTAAGGAAGTTATAAAATCGAAAAGTTGGGGATTAGTGAAACCGGGTTTCTTGGGAAAAGTATTGAAATTTCGTTGTATCCTTGCTGGAAACCCGGTTTCTGGGACTTGACCGATTAAGATAAGACAAGGGAGGAGGGGTGTGGGAAGATAGAGATAACTAGTGCTTTGAAGGCAGGAGGCAGGATGCAGGAGGCAGGAGGCAGGAGGCTGCAAGGCAGGAGGCAGGAGGCTGCAAGGCAGGAGGCTGCAAGGCAGGAGGCAGGAGGCTGCAAGGCAGGAGGCAGGAGGCTGCAAGGCAGGAGGCAGGAGGCTGCAAGGCAGGAGGCAGACATTCCCAATGCCC